>CAZVCZ010000087.1:0-6980 GCA_964626275.1 uncultured Bifidobacteriaceae bacterium
CTCGAGATCCCGCGGTGACACAGGGCACCGAGCCGGTGCCGGGACATGACCATGTGCACTTCGCGCACCAGAACGGTCAGGCGGTGGTCGTCAAGACCGGAACCATCGAGTCGCTTCGGCGCGAGGCGCTGGCTCTCACCCTGCTCGGTGACCGCACCGCCGACGTGGTGGATCTGGTCGAGATCGATGGTGATCGTTCCCGACTCGTGACCGCGCGGGTGCTGCCCGGAGATGATCTGCGGCCCCTAGCCCGACGTGATGACGATGCCGCAACCGCGATCATCGCCGAGATCGTTGAGGACTTCCGCCATCATCTGCGCGGCAACGTGTCGCAGATCGATTCACTTCCGCACCTGGATGCTCTGGTCGAGCCCATTGCTCGATGCGAGGACCCCCGCCTACCACGGGATGTTCGCGTGCTCGCGCAGCAGTTGTGCGACGACCTCCTCGGTTCGGCGGATCGCCGTGTCGTGCATGGTGATCTTCAACATCGCAACGTCCTCGGGCGCGGGTTTTCGGATGATCGCCACTGGATGGCGATCGATCCGCACGGCTGGCTCGGGGATCCCTCCTTCGAGTTCGCCCCTGCGCTGGCCGCACCGGAGAGCCTCATGTTGATGCATCCGGATGCCGAGACGCGACGGGATGCTCGGGGAATCGATCCCGTACCTCTCGTCGCAGCGACGGCACGACGCATCGGGATCCTCGCGGAGATCAGCGGCGATGATCCAACGCGACTGTGGGCCTGGGCGTTCATCGGGGCAGTCGTCGCGGAGGCGCGGATGCTCGAACTTCACAACCTGGTTCATGGCGCACCCCTCGCCCTGGCGCAGGGGATCACTCAGCGCGGCCTGGTCTAGCCGGCGGAGAATTCCAGCATCGTCGTAGCGGTATATCTCTCGCCCGGCTGCAGGATGGACGGACCGAGCATGGGTTGATTGGGGGCGTCAGGCGCGCGCTGTGCCTCCAGGGATACCGACTGGTACCTCTCGAAGGGAGCCGCGAGACCGTTGCCGGTGTAGACCTGGACACCGGGTGCGTCGCTGCTCACCCGCATTCGCCGGCCCACCCCTGGTGCGGTGAGATCGGCGACGAGTCGCATGCCTTCCCCGTCGGGGAGGTAGCACGTATCCAATCCTCCGGTGGCGTCGATGACGGGCTGCAGTGCTCGGGAGCTGCGGAGATCGAAAAGGGTGTCGGCGACCTCATCGATCCCCACGGGAATTCCCGTGTCATCGGTGACGAGTCGACGCGTCGCGGGGACCATGAGCTGGTGCGCCCCAACGGCACGGGAGCCCGCGAGATTCCAGTAACCGTGGTTGGCCATGCTGATCACCGTCGGAGCATCGGTGACGGCGGAGTAGTCGATGGTGAGGGAATCCGGGGTGATCTCGTAGGTGGCCTGCGCGGTGACGGTGCCGGGGAATCCCATGTCGCCGTCCGGGCTGGTGAGCTCGAAGGTGATCGAGGCGAGGTCATCATCGTCGACGAGTTCGATGATCTGCCAGACCTGACGATCGAAACCCCGTCGACCTCCGTGCAGGGTGTTCCCGTCCTTGTTCACATCGAGGCGGTGCTCGACACCGTCGATACTGAACCGGCCCCTCGCGATGCGGTTCGCATAGCGCCCCAGAGTGCCACCGAGGTGCGGATTGAGAGTGCTGTCGGCGTGGTCGGCCGGCGTCGGCAGGTGCAGATGCACATGGCCGAGGATCCCCTGGGCGTCGGGCACTTCGACCGTACGGATGGCGGCGCCCAGGCTCAGCAGTTGGACGCGCATCGCGCCTAGGTCGATGTCGAGGGTCTCAAAATCCACCGGCTCGCCCTCGTGGGTCCGAGCGGGCACCGACGTGCGTGTAATGGTCATGCCGCACCTCCGGCGGAGGAGCCTAGTGCGGAATCGACGACGGTCCGCGCGGCCTGCTGGACCTCCGCGAGGTGCTCTGCCCCCAGGAAGCTCTCGGCGTAGATCTTGTAGACGTCCTCGGTGCCCGATGGTCGCGCGGCGAACCACGAGGAAGCAGCGACGACCTTCACTCCGCCCAGGGCTGCGCCATTACCGGGAGCGTGGGTGAGGACCGCCTCGATGGGCTCACCAGCCAATTCGTGGGCCGAGACCTGATCGGAGGTGAGTGCCGCGAGGGTGGCCTTCGCTTCGCGAGTGGCGGGAGCATCGATTCGCGCATAGGCCGGGTCACCGAAGCGCTCGGTCAGTCTGCGGTAGTGGGCCGAGGGGGAGGCCCCGGTTGTCGCGAGGATCTCACTGGCAAGCAGCGCGAGAATGATCCCGTCCTTGTCCGTCGTCCACGTTCGGCCATCTCGGCGGAGGAAGGATGCCCCGGCGCTCTCCTCGCCACCGAATCCGATGCGACCATCGATCAATCCCGGCACGAACCACTTGAAGCCGACCGGAACCTCCCAGAGGGCGCGACCGAGTTCAGCGGTCACTCGATCGATCATGGAGGAGCTCACCATCGTCTTGCCGACCGCAGCGTCTTCCGGCCATCCATCGCGGCGAGAGAAGAGGTAGTCGATGGCCACCGCGAGAAAGTGGTTGGGGTTCATCAGTCCCGCGTCCGGAGTGACAATGCCGTGCCGATCAGAGTCCGCATCATTACCGGTCGCGATATCGAAGTCATCGCGAGCCCCGATGAGCGAGGCCATGGCGTGCGGGGAGGAGCAGTCCATGCGGATCTGGCCATCCCAGTCCAGGGTCATGAACCGCCAGGTCGGGTCGATGCGGGGATTGACGATGGTGAGGTCCAGCCGGTGGCGCTCGGCTATGGCCTCCCAGTACGCCACGCTCGCGCCGCCGAGCGGGTCGGCTCCAATTCGCACGCCCGCGTCACGGATGGCGTCAAGGTCCACCACGCTCGGCAGATCATCGACGTACGTACCGAGGAAGTCGTAGCGCTGGGTGGTGCTCGCTGCCAGGGCGCTGGTGAGGATGACTCGGCGCACGCCCTCGAGGCGCAGCCCCAGGAGTTCATTCGCGCGCTCTTGGATCACCGAGGTGATGTCCGATCCGGCCGGTCCCCCGTCGGGTGGGTTGTATTTGAAGCCGCCATCGCGCGGTGGGTTGTGCGACGGGGTGATGACGATGCCATCGGCGCGACCGGGATCATCGGCCGAGCGACCGGAGTTGTGACGCACGATGGCATGCGACACCGCTGGAGTCGGGGTGAGGGCATCAGGGTCGTCGATGAGCACGGTCACGCTATGAGCAGCGAGGACCTCCAGTGCGGTGGCCCAGGCGGGACGACTCAGTGCGTGGCTGTCGCGCCCGAGGAACAAGGGTCCGCGGATCCCGGCGGCCTTCCGGAATTCGCAGATGGCCTGGGTCGTCGCCGCGATGTGGTCATCGTTGAAGGCCGAGTCGAGGGCAGAGCCACGGTGACCCGAGGTGCCGAAACTCACCCGCTGTGCTGGATCCGCGGGGTCCGGATGCTGGGTGTAGTAGGCCGTCACCAGGGCAGCCGGATCGATCAGATCGTCCTCGGAGGCCGGTAGGCCGGCTCTCGGATGCACCGTCATGACGGTCATCTTGCCGGGTTCCGGGTGTGCACTGTGTATCGCTAGGGTGAATTCGTGCGAACGCTGCTCATCGCCAACCGGGGCGAAATCGCGATTCGGGCGGCGCGTGCTGCTCGTGAACTCGGGGTCACCTCGGTGGCGGTCTATGCGCCCGAGGACAGGTCGGCGCTTCATCGACTCATCGCGGATCGGGCGTACGAAATAGGTGAGCCGGGTCACCCGGTGAGGTCCTACCTCGACATCGCCGAACTCATCGCGATCGCCCGGGAGGCGGGGGCGGATGCGGTGTATCCCGGCTATGGGTTCCTGTCCGAGAGCGCTCCCTTCGCTCAGGCGTGCATGGAGGCCGGCCTCACCTTCGTGGGCCCCTCCCCGCAGACGCTGAGCCTGACCGGCGACAAGGTGCGAGCCCGCGAAGCGGCCATGGCCGCGGGGGTTCCAGTGTTGAAGGCCTCCGGCCCCATCCGCTCGATCGACGAGGGGATCGAGGCGGCGCGGGAGGTCGGCTTCCCGCTGTTCATCAAGGCCAGTGCCGGCGGTGGCGGCCGTGGCATGCGCCGGATCGAGGGTCCGGATGGCTTCGCGGGATCGTTGGAGTCGGCCAGCCGAGAGGCCGAGGCGGCATTCGGTGACCCGACGGTGTTCCTCGAGCAGGCGATCACCCGTCCGCGTCACGTGGAGATCCAGGTCCTCGCCGATGCGACCGGAGAGGTCATTCACCTCTTCGAGCGCGACTGCTCGGTGCAGCGGAGGCACCAGAAGGTCGTCGAGATCGCCCCGGCGCCCGGATTGCCGGTCGCGCTGCTCGACCGACTCGCCGAGCATGCGGTGACCTTCGCGCGCAGCGTGGGCTACGTGTCAGCCGGAACGGTCGAATTCCTGGTCTGGGCCGATGGCTACGCGTTCATCGAGATGAATCCACGGATCCAGGTCGAGCACACGGTGACCGAGGAGGTCACGGGTATCGATCTCGTGCTGGCTCAGTTGCAGATCGCGGCGGGTGCCACGCTCGCCGAACTCGGACTGGCCCAGCCGACCGAGCGACCTGAGCGAACCGCCATCCAGTGTCGTCTCACCACCGAGGATCCCGCGGATGGTTTTCGGCCGAGCACGGGAACGATCCTGGCGTATCGGTCTCCCGGCGGCCCCGGCCTCCGGTTGGACGGCGCGACGTACACCGGCGCCGAGATCTCGCCCTACTACGACTCGCTGCTGGTGAAGATGACGACCAGTGGCGCCGATCTGGAGCAGGCCTCGCGCCGCGCCCGCCGAGGGCTTGATGAATTCCGCGTGCGCGGAGTGTCGACGAATGTGGGCTTCCTGCGAGCCCTCCTCGATGATCCGGACTTCCTCGCCGGGGATCTCACGACCTCGTTCCTCGATGAGCACCCCTACCTGCTGGAGGCAGCCCAGCGCGGACCGGGTTCGGGTCTGCTCACGAAGTTGGCCGAGGTCACGGTCAACCGCCCTCACGGTCGCCCCGCCCGTGAACTCACCGATCCCCGTTCCCTGCTTCCCGCGGTCGACAGGCCGCCGACTGTCGGGACGCGCGACATCCTCACCGCGGAGGGCCCCGAGGGATTGGCGCGATATCTGCGCGACCGAGTCGCGCTCCCGGTGACGGACACCTCGTTGCGCGATGCTCATCAGTCGCTGCTCGCGACCCGGGTGCGCACCGTCGATCTCGTGGCGGCAGCCGAGGCGACATCCACGATGCTGCCGAGCCTGGTGTCGCTGGAGTGCTGGGGCGGTGCGACCTTCGATGCCTCGCTTCGATTCCTGCGCGAGGATCCCTGGGATCGGCTTGTGCGACTACGCGACGCGTCCCCGCATGTGGCGCTACAGATGCTGATCCGTGGCCGTAATCTGCTCGGCTACGCGCCGTATCCACGCCCGGTCATCGGTGCCTTCGTCGCCGAGGCAGTGGCGGCAGGGGTCGACATCCTGCGAGTGTTCGACGCGCTGAACGACATCGAGCAGATGCGCGACGTCATCTCGGCAACCCGAGATGCGGGGGCGTATTCCGAGGGTGCACTGTGCTACACCGGTGATCTCCTCGACCCGGCGGAGACCACCTACACGCTGGATTACTACCTCGGCATCGCCGATGATCTCGTCAGCGCAGGAGTCCACGGACTGGTCATCAAGGACATGGCCGGGTTATTGCGTGCACCATCGGCCACCACTCTCATCACGGCCCTGCGTCAGCGCTTCGATGTTCCCGTTCGACTGCACACCCATGACACGGCGGGTGGGCAGATGGCGACCTACCTTGCCGCAGCCGAGGCGGGCGTCGATGGCGTCGACTGTGCGAGTGCGCCGGTGGCATCCGGGGGGAGCCAACCGGCCATGGGTGCTCTCGTCGCGGCGATGGCGCACACCGAGCGGGACACCGGACTCGATCTTGGCGATGTGCTGTCGCTGGAACCTTTCTGGGAGGCGCTGCGCGACACCTACGCGCCCTTCGAGGCGGGGCAGCGCTCCCCATCCACGCGGGTGTATCGACATGAGGTGCCCGGCGGGCAGCTGTCGAATCTGCGCGCTCAAGCCGAGGGCCTCGGCGTGGGTGACCGATTCGATGAGGTGCTGGAGGCCTACGCCGAGGCGAGTATCGTCCTCGGTCGCCCCGTGAAGGTGACCCCGTCATCGAAGGTCGTCGGCGACCTCGCGCTGTGGATGGTCACCTCCGGGGTGAGTCGCGAGGAGTTGCTCGCCGATGGAGCAAGGTATGACCTGCCGGCGTCGGTGGTGGCATTCCTGCATGGCCAACTCGGCACACCTGCCGGGGGCTTCGTGCAGCCGTTCACCGATGAGGTCACCGCCGCACGACCCGAACCGCCCGCGCCGAGTGTCGATGCTGATGATCTGGCGATGCTCGCCGATTCCGACCGCAATGATCCGGCGCAGCGACGCGCAGCGCTATCCCGGCTCATGCTGCCCTCCGAAGCGGCGGGATTGGTGGCGTCGCAGGAGGAGTTCGGCGATGTCTCGGTCATTCCGACGATTCCCTTCCTCTACGGCCTCGAACCCGGTCGCGTCGAGCGGATCGAAGTTGCCCCGGGCCAGACGTGGTTCGTGGAACTCGACGCCATCGGCGATGTCGATGAGACCGGGCACCGTCGGGTGCACCTGTGGGCGAATGGTCAGCCGTGGGCCCTGCGCGTCCTGGATACCTCGGCGACGGGAACGCGGGAAGCGCGTCGGCGAGTGGATCCCGGCGATCCCCGCCAGATCGGCACGACGGTTCCGGGTGTGATCACCATCTCGGTCGCGCCAGGAGACGAGGTGGCGGCAGGTGACCGGCTCGCGGTGATCGAAGCGATGAAGATGGAATCCGTGGTGACCGCACCGCGAGCGGGAACCGTCCAGGCCGTCCACCTGTCCACCGGCGACCAGGTCGAAGCCGGAGATCTCGTCGCGGAGATCGCATGACCATCGTGGACTCA
>CAZVCZ010000088.1:0-6861 GCA_964626275.1 uncultured Bifidobacteriaceae bacterium
CCTTCTCCGGGTAGAAAGTGCCCTACTAGGGCCAGATCTACCCCGAGAACTACCCGGAGTACATGGAGCCGACTCCCCGCTAGCCTGTGCGGCATGAGCGGGCTGCCTCTGCTGGGATCGACCGCGGCCTGGAGTAGTGGTGCCGTCGGCGAACGCGCGGAATGCGTCCTCGCGCCCAACCCCTCCCCGATGACCCTCGACGGCACCAACACCTGGATCCTCGCCGAGCCGGATGCGCGAGACTGCATCATCGTCGACCCCGGACCAGATGATGATGCGCACCTCGATGCGCTGCTCGCGCGGCTCGCCGAACGCGACCTCACCGTCGCGCTCACCGTCCTCACCCACGGCCACATCGACCATTCCGAATCGGCGCGGCACTGGCATGAACTCACGGGCGCACCGGTGCGGGCACTGGACCCCGAGCATCGCCACGGTGGCGAGGGTCTCGACGAGGGCGATGCGTTCAGCATCGATGGGCTGGAGGTGCAGGTCGTGGCGACCCCCGGTCATAGCGGTGATTCGGTGAGCCTCGTCGTTCCCGCGGAGGGATTCATTCTCACCGGGGACACGGTGCTCGGCCGCGGCACGACGGTGGTCGCGTGGCCCGACGGTGATCTCGGCGCCTATCTGAACTCCCTGGATCTCCTTCGCGCTCGCGCCGAAAGTGTTGCCGCCCAACGACTCCTGCCGGGTCATGGCCCGGTGTTGGAGGATCCGATCGGGGTGATCGACGGCTATGTCGAGCATCGTCGAGCCCGACTCGATCAGGTGCGCACCGCAATGGCGGCTGGTGCGAAGACAGCCGAGGAGGTCGTGGATACGGTGTACGACGACATCCCTGAAGCCGTCCGACCCGCGGCGATCATGAGCGCAAAGGCACAGGTCGACTACCTGAATGCGGGTGGCTGATTCCGCGAGGAGGAGCGCGTCGGTTCAGCGGGCGCGGCGGGCGAGTCGGTCGATGCCGAGGAGCAGCACCTCGCGCTGATCGACCCGGATCCAGCCGCGCTGGGCGAAGTCGGCGAGCGCCTTGTTCACCGTCTCGCGCGAGGCTCCGACGAGTTGGGCGAGTTCCTCCTGGGTCAGGTCGTGCTTGACCAGGGTGCCCTCGGGAGTCACCTCACCGAACTTGTCGGCGAGGTCGAGCAGCGCCTTCGCCACACGCCCGGGAACGTCGGAGAAGACCAGATCGGCGAGGGCATCGTTCGTGCGACGCAGACGGCGGGCGAGGGCCGCGAGCAGGGCTTCGGCGACCTCGGGACGACCGGCGAGCCAGGGACGCAGCGAGGTGTTGCCGAGGGCGAGGACGCGGGCGTCGGTGAGGGCGGTCGCGGTCGCGGTGCGGGGGCCGGGGTCGAACAGGGACAGTTCGCCAAAGATCTCCCCGGGTCCGAGGACCGCCATGAGCGACTCGCGTCCGTCGGGGGAGGCGTGGCCGAGCTTGATCTTGCCCTCGATGACGACATACATGTGGTCGCCGATCTGGCCCTCGGCGAAGATCACGGTTCCGCGGGGGGTGGACTGCTCGGTCATCGAGGCGCGCAACGCCGCGGCAGCCTCGGCATCGAGTGAGGCGAACAGCGGCGACTGCATGAGCGCGTCGTCCACCATTCCTCCTTCGACTCCACCACACGAACGTGTGCGGTGGGCATAGTCTCCCGCACTCACCCGGCCACCGGATTATCGGGTCGCCCAGAGGATCCATGCGGCAAACCCGGCGCGCGGTGTCCGGGGGAGAGTTCACTGCAGGATCCGACGTACCCTGGCTAGGTGGCCCGGACAACCAGCGCGCATCCCGCGACGCAGCGGAACGTCCGAGCCACGCATCGGCAGGTCTCCGCTGAGCGCCCGCCGACGACCCTGGTGCGCCGGGCTCGACGGGTCGCCCGGGTGTTGCGCGAGACCTATCCGGACGCCGACTGCGAGTTGACCTTCGCAGATCCGTGGCAACTCCTCGCCGCCACCGTGCTCTCGGCACAGTCGACCGACAAGCGGGTGAACGCGGTCACGCCGGCACTGTTCGCCCGCTATCCCGAGATCCCGGACATGGTCGCCGCTGAGCGCGGCGAACTCGAGGAGATCATCCGCCCGACCGGGTTCTTCCGCGCGAAAGCCGAGAGCCTGCAGGGCATGGCCGTCGCGATCTGCGAACGTTTCGACGGCGAGGTGCCCGGTCGACTCGAGGATCTGGTCACCCTCCCCGGGGTGGGGCGCAAGACGGCGAATGTCGTGCTCGGCTACGCCTTCGACATCCCCGGCATCACCGTCGACACTCATGTCGGTCGCCTCACGCGACGGTTGGGCTGGACCGAACACACCGATCCGGTGAAGATCGAACACGACCTGATGCGGCTGTTCCCAAGGAAGGACTGGACGGTGCTGAGCCAGGACCTCATCTGGCACGGGCGGCGCTGTTGCCACGCGCGCAAACCCGCCTGCGGAGCCTGCCCGGTCGCGCGTTGGTGCCCCTCGTTCGGTGAAGGCCCGACCGATCCGATCGAGGCCGCAGCCCTGCTCACCACGGAGGGACGAGCATGAAGCGCTCGATCGTTGCGTCGATCGCCGTTGCCGGACTCGCCCTCGCGGCCTGCACGACCGCCTCCGGGGATGTCGCTGGCGATCGCGTGACCTCAGCCGCGCCCAGCGAGACCTCGATGAACACGACATCGCCGCGCGATGCGGCGCTGCTACCGCTCGTCATCGCCGCCGATCTGCCGGACTGCCCCGATTCCGACCCGAACCTCGCGCCGATCGAACCGGTGGGCGCCCTCGGTGGCGGACTGCCCGATCTCACCTTCGCCTGCCTGGGGGAAGGGCCGGACGTGACGCTGTCGGGACTGCGGGGAACACCGATGGTCATCAACGTCTGGGCCTCGTGGTGTCCACCGTGCATCATCGAGATGCCGCTGCTCGCGGACGCAGCGCGCACGTATGCCGATGACCTGCTCATGCTCGGCATCGACATGCAGGACCGATCAGCGGCCGCCCTCGACATCGCCGCCACCCTCGACCTGGGTTTCGCCTCCGTCGTGGACCAGCCCGGCCGGGTGCGCGCCGCCCTCACCGTGCCCGGTCCGCCCGTGACCTTCTTCGTCACCGCAGATGGGGTCATCGCCGGTCGCCATGACGGGCGCATCCCCGACGCAGAGACACTCGACGAACTGATCAACGACTATCTGGGAATCCCGCGCCCATGACGATCCTCGCGCGTGATCCCGAAGTCGGTTGGGTCGATCGAGCAGTCGAGGTGCCCGACTATCTCCATCAACTCATTCGTTCACTCGATGGTGTCGACGCGCATCGCCTCACCCGATTCACCCCGCCGGCGCAGGGCGGACGACGAGCCGCCGTGCTCGCCCTGTTCGGCGAGAACGACGGTGAACCGGATCTGCTGCTCGTGGAACGTGCCCACACCATGCGTAATCACGCCGGTCAGCCGGCCTTCCCCGGCGGCGCAGTCGACGATGAGGACATCGACGAGATCGCCGCCGCCCTTCGCGAAGGGGAGGAGGAGACGGGGCTCGATCCCGCCGGTGTCGTGGTGTTCGGTGCGCTGCCGGACCTGTGGGTGCCGGTGTCGGGATTCATCGTCACTCCCGTCCTCGGCTGGTGGCGCGAGCCATGCGAGGTTCGCCCAGTCGACACCGCCGAGGTTGCCAGCGTCCATCGGATCCCGATCGCCGAACTCGCCGATCCGGCGAACCGAGTTCGCGTCCGTCACCCCTCCGGCTATGTCGGGTTCGGCTTCGATGTCCATGGGCTGCTGGTGTGGGGGTTCACCGCCGGCATCGTCAACGGTCTGCTCGACTTCGGCGGTTGGTCCCGGCCGTGGGACGACACCCGCGTCGTCGACCTCGACGGATCGACTCGATGAACATCGTCGACAGTATTGATGGATCGACTCGATGAACATCGTCGATCTTGTCGTTCTCGGGGCCATCATCGTCTTCGCCTGGTCCGGCTGGCGCCAGGGCTTCGTCGCGGGGTTGCTGTCCTTCATCGGCTTCCTCGGCGGTGGCCTCGCCGCCGCGCTCGTCCTGCCCGGACTCGTCGCTGCGCTGAACCTGCCTGAACTCGGTGGCGCACTGCTGCTCGCGACCGGAATCCTCGCTGCCGCACTCCTCGGCCAGACTGCCACCTCGATCGTCGGCCGACGACTGCGCGGCGCGATCACCTGGTCGCCGGCCCGCGCCCTCGACAACGTCGGGGGTGCCGCACTCAACGTCGCCGCGCTCGCGGTCGTGCTGTGGGTCATCGCGTCCGCGGTCGCTGTCCTACCCGAGCAGTCCTGGGTGCGCCAGGTGCGCAGTTCGACGTTCATCGTCGGCATCGACCGGGTGGTGCCTGATGCGGCGCGCGACTTCTTCGTCGACCTTCGCGACGCGGTCGCCGATTCGCCACTGCCGCGTGTCTTCTCCGGCATCGGCTATGACGCAGGGCCCCAGGTCGCTGCCCCCGACGAAGCACTGCTGCGCGATCCGGCGGTGCGTGCGTCGTGGGCCTCGCTTGCGCGCATCAGCAGTATCGGCTGCGGGACGGGGATCTCCGGCTCAGGATTCGTCTTCGCCCCCGACCGGATCCTCACCAACGCCCATGTGGTCGCCGGGATCGACAATCCGCGCGTGCGGATCCCCGGGGATGCGCTCGCCTACGAGGCAACGGTCGTCGCCTTCGATCCCGATATCGACCTCGCGGTGCTCGCGGTCGACGGTCTCTCGGCTGCCCCTCTCTCCTTCGCAGAAGATGCTGCGACGACAGGGGATCCAGCGGTGGTGGCGGGATTCCCCGGTGGCGGCGAACTCGTGGCGAGTCCCGCGCGTGTTCGCGCGGAGATCGATGCGCGCGGCGAAGACATCTATGGCCGGGCCGGGGTTACTCGCGAGGTGTATTCCTTCCGCGGCGACGTCCGACCGGGCAACTCCGGCGGCCCTCTCCTCGCTCCGGACGGCAGTGTCTATGGCGTCGTCTTCGCCGCGGGACTCGATGACGATGAGACCGGTTATGCGATCACCGCGGCGCAGGCCGAGGCGATCACGACCGTGGGTGCGCGGGCAACAACACCGGCCGAGACCGGACCCTGCCGCGCGAGCTAGCTCCCCCGTTCATCCACCGCTATGGCGACCAGATGTGATGGATGAGTATCGAGGTGGTGCTGTCGGCGAGATCGTCAGGTGGCGAAGTGTCGGCGAGGGTTGCATCAGCACGCGCAAGCAACCGCTGCGCCCCGACCTCGTTGCCGCGCGCTGCCTGGGTGACTCCCGCCGCCGCCTGGGCGAGCGCCCGCCACCACTCCCGCTCCGCCTCAGGCGCGCACCGCCAACGCTGCTCGAGCACTTCATGCGCGTGGAACGGCAACCCACGCTGGAGATAGTCGATCGCCTCGTCGATCGCATCGCTTGAGTCGATGAACTCCCGCTCCGGCACCATCTCAGCGCCCACCGCATCCCAGGGCAGCGGGCGACCCAGCGCATCGCGCGGTCGGGTATTGCTCAGCCTGCGCGGCGCTGATCGGTCCGGTGTCGATCCAGCCATGGCATCAGTACATCAGCGAATCCCGCCGGGTTCTCCTCATGCGGGAAATGCCCCACCTCGGGCAGGAGCGCGAACTCGTAGTCGCCCTCCACCCACGCCTGTGATCCCTCGGCGACCCGCGGCAGCACCGAGGAGTCCTCTGCACCATGCAGATGCAGCACCGGCACCTCGATCGGTGTCTCCATTCGACGCGCATACCGCAAGCCATCGCTGCGCAGGAACGAGCGGAACGCCCAGCGGTGATACTCCACGGCGCAGTGCGCCGTCGGCCACAGCGAGAAGGCCGAGCGGTAGACACCCGCCGTCTTCGCGTCGGGGAATCCCGGAGTCGCCGACCATTCGGCGATGAGTTCACCGACCCGCTCGCAGTCCTCGGCCATCAGGGAGCGTTCGGGCAGAAACGGCCACTGGAATCCGATCGCATACATCGACCGACCTCGCTGCAACCCGTCCTTCAGCAGCGCCCGCCGCAACCGGCGCGGATGCGGCATCGACACCGGCGCGATCGCGTGCACGACATCGGGGGTGAGCACGGGCATGCTCCACGCGATCAGTCCACCCCAGCCGTGGCCGACGATGGTCGCTGACTCCTCGCCCATGCTGCGGATCACGCCCGCGACGTCATTGGACAGGGTGAACGGGTCGTAGCCGTGCGGCGGATGATCGGATCCGGCGTAGCCGCGCAGGTCCATCGCGATCGCCCGGAAGCCCGCATCGGCGATCCGCGCGATGTGGTCGCGCCAGGACCACCAGAACGTGGGAAAGCCGTGCAACAGCAGGACAGCGGGGCCGCTGCCCGCCTCGACGACATGGAAGCGCGACCCATTGGCCGCGATATCGCGATGCTGCCAAGGACCGGGCGCGCTGATCACCTCATAGGGATCGCGCAGTGCAGACTCGCCGACGTCGTCGCCGGACGAGGAGGTCGTGCTCAGTCGCCTGCCGACGCCGGCAGGGTGCCGGTCGCCGGCGACGACGAACCTGATAGGGCCGCCTTGGTCTTATTGATTTCCGCGATCGTGCGCTCTGGCGGGGTGATCTTCTTCGCGGCCGAGCGACCCATGAGGCCCAGGATGACGGCGACGAGGAAGAGGAACCCGGTGACGATGGCGAAGCCCGCCCACACGGGCAGGCCGAGCGCGACGAGCACATAGGCGATGGTGACGAGCAGGAACAACCCGCCGGTTCCCGCCATCACGAGCGCACCAGTGATGAGGCCGCCGGTCTTCGCCGCGGCCTGCGCGCTACCGGCGATCTCCAACTTGGCGAGCTCGACCTGGGCCTTGATCAGCCGCTGCAGGTCGGCGACCGCTGAGGAGATGATCT
>CAZVCZ010000089.1:0-6840 GCA_964626275.1 uncultured Bifidobacteriaceae bacterium
TCGTGACGACATCTCGGCAGCCAGGGAGCTGTACCGAGAGGATCGGGCCGACGCCAAGTCCGAGTATCGACTCGCGCGAGCGTCGGCCACGACAGCCGAGGAGAAGCGCCAGGCGCGAGCGGATTACAAGGCTGCATTGCGCCAGGCCAGTCGGTACTACCGCTCTGCCCGGAGTGACGCGAAGGCCGAGAAGCGTGCCGCGATCGACGCCGCCCGCGCCGATCTGACCGCGGCGCTCGCACCGGCAACGGCGCCGAGCCCCACACCGACACCTACACCCACGCCAACCCCCACGCCAACCCCGACCCCGACGCCGACACTGATCGCCACCACACCCCCGGCGCCGTAGCAGGACATGGATGCCCCGCCCCGATTAGTCTTCGTTCATGAATCGGGTCGGGGCATCAGTCGTCGCCACCATCGGGGGAATCACCCTTGCTGGCCTCACCCTGACATCTCCCGTCGCCGCGGAGGACACGTCGGCGAGTGTGTCCGCGGAAACACTCGAGTTGCTCTATGCGATGAGCGCCGATGCCATCCGGGTGCAATCGCGACAAGGCGACACCGCCCGGGTCGTCCTCGTGCGCCCGACCATCATTCAGTTCACCGACCGTCCGGCACGCGATGCCGTGGAGGTGCATCCGGCGACGATGCTGGGCACCTTCGGGTGGACCGAGGAGTCCGGGCGGCTGCGTGGGTCGAGCCCGAATGCGGCGATTTCGCTGGTGGGTTCGGATACCCAGGTCGTGCGGATCCGCAAGGCGGCGATTCGCGGGGATCGAGTGATTCTCCGGGTGAGTGGGATCACCGGCCCGGTGACCAGTGTGCGAGGAGCGGGGTCGATGTTCGTCGACTCCGCCACGGTGAACGTCCTCCAGAGCCAGTCGGTGCAACTGTCGTCGACGCCAGAATTGACGATGACCGGCACCGTCTATGCGAACTCGATGTTGACCATCACGTTGGATTCCGGTGGCACTGTGGTCTCGAGTCAAACCTTCAACCCGACCGGTGCGGGTTCGCAATGGACACCGTCTTTCACCCTCCCCGGTGGTATTCAGGTGACCGACCTGACCGTGGCCATCGCGTTCTTCCGCAGTGTGGCTGATGGGAACATCTCCGCCTACATCGAAGCCCTGGGTGAGATCACGCTCCCGCCCCCCGACCTGGTGGCCATGCCGGGAGGGACGCTTCAGTTCGAGAACATCCCGTCGCCACCGCCCGCACCGTGGCCGCCGCCGCTAGATCTGCCGCCCGGCTTCGATGACGCCGACTAGATCAGCCGAGTCGATCCCCTAGACTCATCTTCGTGGCGCGCGGCGACGGCAGGCTCACCCACGACCTCGATCCCATCGATCGCGGCCCCCAGGACGCATGCGGGGTGTTCGGGGTCTGGGCGCCAGGCGATGAGGTCGCGAAACTCACCTACTTCGGCCTGTATGCGCTGCAGCATCGCGGGCAGGAGTCAGCCGGTATCGCCGTGAGCGATGGCCACCACATCGTGGTGATGAAGGACATGGGTCTGGTGTCACAGGTATTCACTGAGGCGAGCCTGGAATCACTTCGTGGTTTCGTCGCTATCGGTCATACCCGATATTCCACGACCGGATCATCATCCTGGGAGAATGCCCAACCCACCTTCCGGGCGACAGCGACGGGGCATCTTGCCCTCGGACACAACGGAAATCTGACGAACACGGCCGAGTTGGCCCAACGGGTGGCAGCGCTCGAGGAGGCCCGTGGCGAACTCCCGCTCGGCACGAAGATCAGCCGTTCGACCTCCGACACCGACCTCATCTCCGCGCTCATCGCCGCCCATCCCGACCTCTCGCTCGAGGCCGCGGCTATCGAGGAACTGCCCAAGCTAGCGGGCGCCTATTCGCTCGTGTTCATGGACGACACCACGCTGTATGCGGCTCGCGACCCTCTCGGCATCCGCCCGCTGGTGCTCGGACGCCTCGAGCACGGCTGGGTGGTGGCGAGCGAGACGGCAGCGTTGGACATCGTGGGTGCGTCGTTCGTGCGGGAGATCGAGCCCGGTGAGTTGATCGCCATCGACGAGCACGGGCTTCGCTCCCATCGGTTCGCCGAGGCGACCCCGAAGGGCTGCCTGTTCGAATACGTCTACCTCGCGCGCCCCGACACCTCGATTGCGGGACGAAGCGTCCAGTCGACCCGGGTGGAGATCGGCCGTCGGTTGGCCCGCGAGCACCCGGCGGAGGCGGACCTGGTCATCCCGGTGCCGGAGTCGGGTCGCTACGGCGCGATCGGCTTCGCCCAGGAATCAGGCATCCCCTTCGCCGAAGGACTGGTGAAGAACGCCTATGTCGGGCGCACCTTCATCCAGCCATCCCAGACGATCCGGCAGTTGGGCATCCGATTGAAGTTGAACCCGTTGCGCGAGGTGATCGCCGATCAGCGCCTCGTCGTCGTGGACGACTCGATCGTTCGCGGCAACACCCAGCGCGCCTTGATCCGCATGTTGCGCGAAGCAGGAGCGCGTGAGGTGCACGTCCGGATTTCCTCACCGCCGGTGAAGTGGCCCTGCTTCTACGGCATCGACTTCGCCTCCCGCGCCGAGCTGATCGCCAATGGACTCAGCGTCGAGGAGATCCGCACCTCGATCGGCGCGGACTCTCTCGGTTACGTGTCACTGGAGGAGCTCACCGAGGCCACCACGATCCCCGCGGACCGGTTGTGTCGCGCTTGCTTCGACGGGGTGTATCCAGTGCCGGTGCCTGAACCTGAGGTGATCGGCAAGCATCTGCTCGAAGGTCTCGCGATGCGTGCCGAACGAGACACTCCCAGCGGATCGAGCATTCGTCGATGAGTTCCTACGCCGACGCCGGTGTCGATGTCGAGGCCGGTGAACGTGCGGTTGCCCTGATGCGCGCGGCGGTGTCCCGGGCCACTCGGCCTGAAGTCGTGGGGGACTTCGGTGGCTTCGCCGGTCTGTTCGATGCGTCGGCGCTGACCCGCTTCCGCCGTCCACTTCTTGCGACCTCGACCGACGGTGTCGGCACGAAAGTGGCTGTGGCCCAACGCATGGACACCCATGACACGATCGGTCAGGACCTTGTCGCAATGGTGGTCGACGACCTCGTGGTGTGTGGAGCAGAGCCGCTGTTCCTCACCGACTACATCGCCACCGGCAAGGTCTATCCCGAGCGCATCGCTGCGATCGTGGCCGGCATCGCGCGTGGATGCGAGATCGCCGGATGCGCGCTCGTGGGTGGTGAAACGGCGGAGCACCCCGGCCTGCTCGATCCCGATGAGTACGACGTCGCGGGTGCCGGGACGGGAGTCGTCGAAGCTGATGAACTCCTCGGCCCGGAACGAGTGCGCGCGGGTGACGTCCTTGTTGCGATGGGGTCGTCGGGGCTGCACTCCAATGGCTATTCACTCGCTCGTCGGGCGCTGCTGGGAATCGATGCGACCGGCATCGATGCGGCACTGCACCGGCAGGTGGACGAACTAGGCCGCACGATCGGCGAGGAATTGCTCGAACCGACCCGCATCTATGCCCGCGACTGTCTCGATCTCACCGCACACATCGACGTGCATGCCTTCGCCCACATCACCGGTGGCGGGATAGCGGCGAATATCGCCCGGGTGCTGCCCGCTGACCTCGCCGCTGATGTCGATCGGGCGAGTTGGCGGCCCCAGCCGGTGTTCGACCTGATCGCCGCGACCGGCGTTGCGCCGGTTGAGATGGAGCGAACCTTCAACCTCGGTCTCGGGATGGTGGCCGTCGTGGCGGCGGAAGAGGCCGAGGCGGCTCTCGCCCGGCTGGGTGAACGCGGTCTGCCCGCCTGGATCTGCGGAACAGTGCGGCGGCGTGGCGAGGGGGAAACCGGGGATGCTGAGGCCAAGGGCGGAACCGGGGGAGCGGTGAGCCTGCTCGGCCCCGCCTGGTTCAACGAGCGGAGAGCGACGAGGGCAGGGGGCTGAGGGACGCTGAGTCAGCCCGCGCGACGATCATCGTCGTCGGAGTCGACGTAGTCCGCATACGGATCGGAGTAGTCGTCGTCGACAGCGTCATCCACCTCGGCGGATGACTCAGATCCGGTGGAGGCACCGGACAGTTCGGCCTGCAGACGCTCCAGATCGGTCTGCGGACCCCCGTACTTCAGCGCACGGGCAACCTTGGTTTGCTTCGCCTTGGCTCGGCCGCGCCCCATGGCTCGACCCCCTCGACCAGGGCCAGCGCCCCGGTGAATCGTGGTGGACAGATGCACTTCGCGTGGCAACGCCACGTGGGTGCTCGCGACGATGCTCGCAGCGCCGAGGCGTCCGCCCGATGGGTGACCGGGCAGACCGATCGGCGAGTCCCCACCATACCTCCCCGCCGGCGGATTCCACAGTCGGAGGGGGTCTGAACCTCTCAGGTGGGGGCTGAGGGGGGCTAGGAGGGGGCGAACTGCGCCCGGGTGCCCGCCGCGATCCGCTCGCGGGCCTCGGCTGCCGCGGCAGCGGCCGGGGTGGTGCCCTCCCGATCTGCCCGGCGCAGCACCTCGAGGGTGGTGTCGAACACCGCGGCGACGCGGGCTCGCGCTCGGTCGGGATCGAAGCCGAGCAGTTCATCGGCCACCTGCACGACCCCGCCGCAGTTGACCAGGTAGTCCGGGGCGTAGAGAACCCCGCGGGCGGCGAGGGTGTCGGCGACCTCCGGGGCTGCGAGCTGGTTGTTCGCGCCACCGCACACGATGCCGACCTGCAGGCTGGTGGCCAGATCGGGGGTGAGGACGCCGCCGAGAGCGTTCGGGCTGAGCACATCGATGCCGCGAGCGAGCAGGTCCTCCAGCGAATCAGCGGTGTCGAAGCGGTCGCTGGCCAGCCGATCGCGAAGGGCATCGAGTGCGTCGGTCGACGGGTCGACGACGGTGACGCGGGCTCCCTCCTCCTCTGCGAGGTGCACGGCGAGTCGACCGCCGACCTTGCCGGCGCCCAGGATTCCCACATGGCGATCGGCGAGGGAGTCCGTGCCCCAGTGGTGGGCAGCGGCGGCACGCATTCCCTGCCAGACACCGAAGGCGGTGAGGATGCCCGAGTCACCAGCACCGCCGTGCTCGGGGGAGCGACCGGTCGTCCATGGATTCGTCTCGCCGATGACGTCGAGATCGGCGACGGAGATGCCGACATCGCCGGCGGTGATGTAGCGGCCGGACAGCGACGCGATGAAAGAACCCATGGCGTGGAACAACTCTGGGGATTTATCGCGCGTGGGATCAGCCCAGATCACCGCCTTGCCGCCGCCGTGGGGAAGTCCAGCGAGGGCGTTCTTGTAGCTCATCGCCTGCGAGAGTCGAAGGGCATCGCGATAGGCCGCAGCACCATCGGGGTAGGCGACCATGCGGCATCCGCCGAGGGCCGGGCCACGAGACGTGGAGTGAATGGCGACGAAGGCGCGCAGGCCGGTGTCGGGATCGGAACCGACGACCACCTGCTCGTGGTCGTCGAACTCCGCGACATCGAAGGGCAGCCCCGTCACGCCCCTATTTCTATCGGCAGGGCGTCACTCTGCCCTTGCGGGGGCTATTCGTCCTCGTCCGGGCCGTAGAGCGCGGTGTAGCACTTCACGGTGTTGTCGAGCAGATCCTGCGTGGACTGATCGACCGCTCCGATGAGGGGTGCATCGCTGACCTGCGCGGCGAACTCGTCCGCCGACTGAAGATTGGTCAACTCCAGGGTGTCGCCGATCCACTGGGCCAGCACCGCGAGACCCGGGCCTTCGACGAAGCCGAGGATCGCGTGCTGGGCGTCATCGTCGGTGCGCACATCCACCAGTTGGCTGACGGAGAACTCCGGATCGACCGCAGCTTCGATCGCGGCCACGGACTCCTCGGTGGCCTCGTCGCACAGCACAGCCACGATCCGCGAGGGGGAGGCCGAGCCGGTGGGCGAGGGGGATTCGGTGGGCGAGGCGCTGGTGGTGCTGGGGCTCGCTGTGGGGCTGGTGGTCGTCGGATCCGGGCTGGCGTCGCTGGAGCAGCCAGCAACGAGAGCGAGGCCCGCGACGAGCGCCGGGACGAGAAGGAGTGGTCGTCGGTGGAGTGCCATGGCATGAAGGGTACGTCTCCCAACCCGTGGAAAAGGCCTCGAGTCCGGTCAGGATGGCCCCCAGATCGCCCTCTCCCAGGCACTTCCCAGGCTAGGGGCCTCCATGAATGGTCCTGACCAGGCACAGTGGTCCCATGCAGTCAGTTCCGCGACGCTCGACCCTCGCCCGCCTGGGCGCTGCGGTCATCGCCGTGCTCGTCTCCGTGGGCCTGCTCGGCCTCGGTGCGCCGGCGCAGGCAGCGGTGAGCGAGGACGACCTGCGGACGAAGGTGCATGCGCGGCTCGCGGTGTTCGTCGACGATGCCGTCGAGGATGGCTACTACACCGAGACGCAGCGCACCTACATCCTGTATGCGATCTCCTCGACTGCGCCTGATTCGCTGTCGGGACGAGCCGAGCGTCGGGTCAAGGGCGCGTTCTGGCGCATCATCACCGATCTCGGTGGGGTCTCGCAGAATCAGGCGGAGCGGCGCTTGTCGAATGGACAGACGCTGTGGCGAATTTCGGGCGACGACGCGGAGAAGGTCCGCGATCGGTTGCGTGACTGGCTGGTGAACCCGGTGATCCGCGCCATCATGGAAGGCGAGATCTCCTGGGGTGAAGCGGCGAGTCTGTTGACCGACACGCGTACCGCCGTGAATAGGCTGATGGCACAGCCCGGCGGCGATCGGGATGTCATCCTCGTCCGTAAGCGCAACTGAACATTTCTCGGGCTGGTGAACCGGCCCCCACAGGCTGCTCGCCGTGGCCGCGTGCGGTAGGGCGCACAGATCCCGACCACGA
>CAZVCZ010000090.1:0-6758 GCA_964626275.1 uncultured Bifidobacteriaceae bacterium
CACCACCTCGCCGATCCGGAGAAGGGCTCCGGCATCGCCATGATCTGCACGTTCGGCGACCTCACCGACGTGACCTGGTGGCGCGAACTTCAACTGCCCACCCGACCCATCATCGGCTGGGACGGACGCGTGCAGCGCGATGTGCCCGACTGGATCACCACGGACACCGGTCGACACACCTACGAGCAGATCGAAGGTGCGACCTCCCACACCGCCCGCGAGCGCATGGTCGCCGCCTTGACCGACGCCGGTTTCACCGAGGGTGAGCCCCGCGAGATCACTCACCCGGTGAAGTTCTTCGAGAAGGGCGATCGTCCGCTCGAGATCGTCACCACTCGTCAGTGGTACATCACCAATGGCGGGCGCGAGCAGGGGCTGCGCGAACAACTCCTCCAGCGCGGCCGACAGTTGCACTGGCACCCCGAGCACATGCGGGTCCGCTACGAGAACTGGGTCGAGGGCCTTAACGGGGATTGGCTGATCTCACGGCAGCGGTTCTTCGGCGTACCCATCCCGCTGTGGTATCCCCTCGACGATGAGGGCAATCCGCGTTACGACGCGATCATCGTGCCGAGCGAGGATGCCCTGCCGATCGATCCGTCCTCCGACACTCCCCCGGGATACACCGAGGATCAGCGCGGAGTTCCCGGTGGATTCATCGGCGACCCCGATGTCATGGACACCTGGGCCACCTCCTCGTTGAGCCCACAGATCGCCGGTGGGTGGGAGCGCGACCAGGATCTGTGGGAGCGCGTGTTCCCCATGGACTTGCGTCCGCAGGCTCACGAGATCATCCGCACCTGGCTGTTCTCCTCCGTGGTGCGCTCGCACCTGGAATTCGACTGTCTCCCCTGGAGCGATGCCGCCATCAGCGGATGGATCCTCGACCCAGATCGCAAGAAGATGAGCAAGTCCAAGGGCAATGTCGTGACGCCGATGGGTCTGCTCGACGAGCATGGTTCCGACGCCGTGCGCTACTGGGCGGCCTCCGGTCGACCGGGAACGGACACCGCCTTCGATGTCGGCCAGATGAAGATCGGCCGACGGCTCGCAATCAAGATCCTCAACGCCAGTCGCTTCGTGCTCGGCGCAGGCGCCACTTTGGATGCAGGTGAGGTCACCGAGGCACTCGACCTAGCGATGCTGGCGCGTTTGCGCGACGTTGTCGCCGCTGCAACCGAAGCCTTCGAGGACTACCACTACACCCGCGCCCTCGAACTCGCCGAGACCTTCTTCTGGTCCTTCACCGACGACCACGTGGAATTGGTGAAGGAGCGCGCCTACGGAGGTCAGGGCGAGCAGGCGGCCAACTCGGCTCGTGCCGCACTGGCCCTCGCTCTCAGCGTCCAACTCCGTCTCTTCGCACCCTTCCTGCCCTTCGTGACCGAGGAGGTGTGGTCGTGGTGGCAGGACGGCTCCATCCACCGCTCCTCCTGGCCTTCGGTCGACGAACTTCCCGGCACGGGTGATGCCGCCGTGGTGGATGAAGTTGCCGCCGCGTTGTCGCTCGTGCGCCGCGCCAAGAGCGAGGCCAAGGTCTCGATGAAGGCAGAGGTGGACCTCGTCGTGATCAGCGGCCCCGACGAGATGCTGGCCCGAGTGCGCGCAGCGGAAGCTGACCTCAAGGCCGCGGGGCGTATCGAGCGGATCGACTACACGACCGCCGACACCCTCGACGTCACGGTCACCCTCGCGGAGATTCCCCAACCCTGAGCGACTAACGGGCGTTGTGGCGGACGGTGAACTCCGCTGACGCCGCGTCGAAGTCGCCCTCGACCTCGGCCCGCTGCCACAGGTCGGCGAATCCCGCGGCTGGATCCTCCAGCGCCATCGTGATCGTGTGGGCACGACCGGCGAGGAAGTGGCGGACGTTCGACTCGACCGTGTCGACATAGGTGGCGGCAACCTCCCGCCATTCCTCCGCGGAGTACGGATCTCGCCGGGAGATGATGCCCTGCCCGAAGGCCCGCAGGATCGAGATTCGACCGCGATGCCGCTCCGCGAAACTGTCGATGACCCTGTCGCGATCCCGGGTGAGGTGCACATAGATCGCGTCGTCACCGAACCGCTCGGCGAGGGGACCGAGGAACCAGGTGAGGCGGTTGTCAGCCTCGGCGTGCCAGTCGGGATAGTCCAGTCGCTCATCACCGCGGAGTGCCACACGACTCTCGTGGGCCGAGGTGTAGTTCGTCGCGTGGGCCATCGCCCGAGCGAAGGTCGTGGTCCCCGATCGTCCGGTGCCCAGGCAGAAGATGCGCACGTGACGTCTTTCGATCCTGCGGGGGCCTCAGGCGGAGGCTTTGCGCGTGCGCGACCGCTTCGGGGGCTCCACCTCGCGCGGAACGAGCGTCGGGAGCACGTTGTCGCGCACCGTGTCACCGGTCACGACGACTCGGGCGACATCAGGACGGCTCGGCACGTCGTACATGACGTTGAGGAGAACCTCCTCGAGGATCGCCCTGAGTCCACGTGCACCGGTGCCCCGCTTCAGGGCCTGGTCGGCGATCTCTTCGAGGGCCTCCTCGGAGAACTCCAACTCGACCCCGTCGAGCTCGAACAGCCGGGCGTACTGCTTCACCAGCGCATTGCGGGGCTCGGTCAGCACCTCGATGAGTGCTTCCTGGTCCAGTCGAGTCACAGAGGTGAACACCGGAAGCCGGCCAACGAACTCCGGGATCATGCCGAACTTCAACATGTCCTCCGGCATGACGTAGGAGAAGATGTCATCGGGATTGGTGTCCCCGGGGCTGGAATCCTCGTCGTCGACGAGATCGAAGGTGAAACCCACTCGCTTCTTGCCGATGCGTGCCTCGATGATCGAATCAAGACCTGCGAACGCCCCACCGACGATGAACAGCACATTGGTCGTGTCGATCTGGATGAATTCCTGATGCGGGTGTTTGCGACCACCCTGGGGTGGCACCGAGGCAGTGGTGCCCTCCAGGATCTTCAGCAGCGCCTGCTGGACACCTTCTCCGGAGACATCACGAGTGATGGAAGGGTTCTCGCTCTTGCGCGCGATCTTGTCGATCTCGTCGATGTAGATGATCCCGGTTTCGGCTCGCTTCACGTCGTAGTCGGCAGCCTGGATCAGCTTCAGCAGGATGTTCTCGACATCCTCACCGACGTACCCCGCTTCGGTCAGTGCGGTTGCATCAGCGATGGCGAAGGGAACATTGAGCATGCGCGCCAGGGTCTGCGCCAACAGCGTCTTGCCCGAGCCGGTGGGACCGAGGAGCAGGATGTTGGACTTCGCCAATTCGACCGCATCCTCGCGACTACGCTCGAGTGTCCCGGCCTGAACCCGCTTGTAGTGGTTGTAGACCGCGACCGACAGCGCCTTCTTCGCTGCCTGCTGGCCGATGACGTAGTTGTCGAGGAAGTCATAGATCTCCCGCGGCTTCGGCAACTCGTCGAAGGGCATCTCCGCGGATTCGCTGAGCTCCTCCTCGATGATCTCGTTGCACAGGTCGATGCACTCATCGCAGATGTAGACACCCGGCCCGGCTATGAGCTTTTTGACCTGCTTCTGGCTCTTTCCGCAGAACGAGCACTTCAGCAGGTCACCACCCTCACCGACTCGCGCCACGGCTTCGACCTTCCGCTTGCTGGGACACCAACATGGCCGCCACGACGGCGACCTACGACGACGTTACCCCGCGATCTGCGTCGATGGGGCTCATTCACGGCCCGGCGCGTTCAGCCCTGAGCGGACAACGCACCGATCCCCTGCCTGCCCCCTCGGAGCCCTTCCCTAGGAGGAAGACGGAACAGCGGCCGCCTTACGAGAGGCAATGACCTGGTCGATGATCCCGTATTCCTTCGCTCCCTCAGCGGTGAGGATGCGGTCGCGCTCGATGTCCTTCTCGATCTGCTCCGGGGTACGCCCGGTGTGCAGGGAGAGGATCCCCTCCATCTCCTCGCGCATGCGCAAGATCTCGTTCGCCTGGATCTCCACATCGGAGGCCTGGCCGCCGCCCTCGGTGTAGGGCTGGTGGATGAGGATGCGCGCGTGCGGCAGCGCGAAACGCTTGCCCGGGGTGCCGGCGGCCAGCAGGACGGCTGCTGCCGAAGCCGCCTGGCCCAGGCACACAGTCTGCACCTGCGGCTTGACGAATTGCATCGTGTCGTAGATCGCGGTCATCGCGGTGTAGGAACCACCCGGTGAATTGATGTAGATCTGGATGTCGCGATCTGCGTCCATCGATTCCAGGGTGAGCAACTGGGCCATGACGTCATCAGCGGAGGCGTCATCGATCTGCACACCGAGGAAGATGATGCGCTCCTCGAACAGCTTCGTGTAGGGGTTGTGGACCCGCTCACCGTTCGCCGAACGCTCACGAAACTCCGGGACGATGTAGCGCGACTGGGGACGATGAAGGTTCACTTGTCACTCCCGGGGGCATCGGCGGCGGTGCTATAGACGTGGTCGATCAGGCCGTAGTCGCGGGCCTCCTCGGAGGTGAACCAGCGGTCACGATCGGAATCAGCTTCGATCTGCTCGAGGGTCTTGCCGCTGTGCTCGGCGATCAGTTGGGCCATCCGCTTCTTGATGAACAGCATCTGCTCAGCCTGGATCTTGATGTCCGAGGCCGTTCCGCCGATACCACCGAGCGGCTGGTGCATCATGATGCGCGTGTTCGGGGTGGCGTAGCGCTTGCCGTCCGCTCCCGCCGTGAGCAGGAACTGGCCCATGGATGCAGCGAGACCCATCGCGATCGTCGTCACCTGGTTGGGGATCAACTCCATCGTGTCGTAGATGACCATGCCCGCGGTGATCGATCCACCGGGTGAGTTGATGTAGAGGGTGATGTCCTTCTCGGGATCCTCCGCCGCGAGCACCTGCAACTGCTTGGCGATCCGGTTCGAGTTCTCGTCGCGCACCTCGCCCTCGAGCCAGACGATGCGCTCACGGAGCAGGCGCTCGTCGAGCATGTCACCGAAGCCGGTCATCCCGGCTGCCGGCGCCCGCAATCCCGGCACCATGATGCCGGGAGGGGTGCCCTCCATCGATCCGCTCACGCGCTGCTCCTTCCTCGGTGACCGCTACACGGCCGTGGTCGTCCATTCTCGTGACTGTCGCCACCTCTGACCCTAACGCTCCCTACCGGGACAGCATTCCCGGCGATCGGGTTGTTCGCCCAGGGCACAACAAGACGGGCATCACCTGGGCTGCCGCTCTCATGCCTCGGCTACTCCACCGAGTCGGCCTGAGCCTCCAACTGGCGCAGTTCGGCGTCGAGGGCCTCGAGATCGATCACGGTGCCGGACGCATCGGTGACCTTCGCCTTCGTCGACACCAGCGCGACGGCCTTGCCACGGCGAACGTCGGCGATCGCCATGGGCAGCTGATTGCCCTGGATCAGCGCCTGGAGAAGTGCATCGGGGCTCATGCCGTAGCGCGGCGCCTGCTGGATCACCCAGGCGGAGAGTTCAGACTCCCCGACCGCGATCTCCTCGGCCTCAGCGATGGCGTCGAGGATGAACTGACTCTTCACCTGATCTCGGATCTGGCTGATGAACTCAGCGCGGTGATCGTCATCCCCGTGCCCATCGGCGAAGTGCTCCTCGACCTGCTCGTCCACGATGCCCTGCGGCACGGGGATGTCAACGAGTTCGAGCAGGGACTCGTGCACCTTCGATCGCGCCTGGAGCGCCTGCTCCATGCGCTTGGTGCGATCGAGCCGCTCTCGCAAGTCCTCACGCAACTCATCGATGGTGTCGAACTCGCTCGCGAGGATCGCGAAGTCGTCGTTCGCCTCGGGCAGCGTGCGTTCGCGCACCGCTGACACCGTGACGTTCACTGTCAGCGGGGTTCCCTCGAACTCCCCTGCGCTCGGAATGAACTCGAAGGTGCGGCTCTCCCCCGCACTGGCGCCGCGCACGGCGTCGTCGAATCCAGGAAGCACGCCGTCGTCCCCAAGCTCCACCGACATCGCCGAGGCGCTGAGGTCCTCGATCTCGTTGCCTTCCCCATCGGTCCCGCTGAGGTCGACGAGAAGTAGATCGCCATCTGCGGCCGCGCGCTCGACTGGGGTGAGGGTGGCGAAGCGGGTGCGCAGCGCGGTGAGCTGCTCCTCGATGTCGTCATCGGTGACGGCTGCGTCGTCGACCTCGACGGCGATCCCGGCATAGTCGGGTAGGTCGAATTCAGGGCGCACATCGACCTCGGCAGTGAAAGCGACGCGATTGCCGTCGTCGATCTCGGTCACCTCGATCTCCGGGCGACCGGCGATCTTGATGTCGTGCTCCTTGACCGCGCTCTCGTAGGCCCCGGGGACCACGTCGTTGATGGCCTCCTGCAGGACAGCGCCTCGACCGACGCGCTGGTCGATGATGCGAGAGGGCACCTTGCCCTTGCGGAAGCCGGGGATGGTGACCTGCTCGGCGATCGCCTTGTAGGCGTTGTCGAGACTGTCGGACATCTCATCGAAGGGAACTTCGACAGTGAGCTTGACCCGGGTGGGCGACAGGGTCTCGACGCTGGTCTGCATGGTGGTCTGGTCTCCTCGGTGCTGGGGCGTGCGGTCGGTTACGTGGTCGGGGCGGGGAGACTCGAACTCCCGATCTCCTGCTCCCAAAGCAGGCGCGCTAGCCACTACGCTACGCCCCGCGAGGCATCGCTCCTTTTCGAGCGCCTGCGCCAGTGTAGGGGGAAGGCGTGAGCGAGCCCGCTGCGCCCCATCACTACACTGGCCGAGCACCTCGCGGGTGTAGCTCAATGGCAGAGCCCCAGCCTTCCAAGCTGGTCATGCGGG
>CAZVCZ010000091.1:0-6641 GCA_964626275.1 uncultured Bifidobacteriaceae bacterium
AACGGCTGGCTCATCTCGACGACCTCGCCCCAGTACAAGCCGAGCTTCGACCTCAACCTCGAGGTGTGCCAGCTCGCCGAGAAGTACGGGTTCGAGTTCGCTCTTTCGATGATCAAGTTCCGCGGCTTCGGCGGCGACAGCGAGTTCTGGGACTACAACCTGGAGTCCTTCACCCTCATGGCGGCCATCGCGGCGCGCACCGAGAAGATCAAGCTGTTCGCCTCCACCGCCGTCCTCACCCTTCCCCCGGCGCTCGTCGCACGCATGGCCGTGACCATCGACTCGATCGCGCCCGGGCGATTCGGCGTCAACATCGTGTCCGGCTGGGCACCCGATGAGTACCGCCAGATGGGCCTGTGGCCGGGCGATGAGTACTTCGGCTACCGCTACGACTACTCCACCGAGTATGTCGAGGTCATGCAGGAGCTGTGGAAGAACGGCACCTGCACCATGGACGGCAAGTTCTTCCAGATGAACGACTGCATGTGCAAGCCGACTCCGACGCACAAGATCGAGTTGGTCTGCGCCGGTCAGTCCGAACGCGGCATGGACTTCTGCGCGACCTACGGCGACTACCAGTTCATCCTGGGCACCGGCGTCAATACCCCCACCGCCTACGCCCCCGCTAACGAGCAGTTGATGAAGGCCAAGGAGAAGACCGGCCGCGATATCGGCTCCTACGTGCTGTTCATGGTCATCACCGGTGAGACGGATGAAGAGGCCATGGCGAAGTGGAAGAAGTACAACGACGGCGCTGATACCAAGGCCCTGGCTTGGATGGCAGATCAGACCGACGCTGACGAGTCTGCTGCCGAGGGAAGCACCGCGAAGACGATCTCGCTGCCCGAGGGCGCGATCAACTTCAACATGGGAACCCTCGTCGGCTCCTATGAGTCGGTCGCGCGCATGCTCGATGAGGCCGGCTCCGTTCCCGGCACCAAGGGCGTCATGCTGACCTTCGACGACTTCGTCGAGGGTATGAAGGTCTTCGGCGAGAAGGTCCAGCCGCTCATGAAGTCCCGCTCGGTGACCGTCAGCTAGTCCCCGCACATTTTGCGCATAAGGAAGCGGGCCTCACCGGATTGGTGGGGCCCGCTTCCTTATGTATTGGCCGGGATGTCAGCGGCTCATCAGTTGCAGCACTCACCGAGGACTTCGAACCTCGCCGCCAGGATGTGGGCGCGCATGACGCTCGACGCCCACATCGGATCCCCCGCTCGCATCGCGTCGAGGATCTCTCGGTGGTGGTGCAGGGAGCGCTCGAGCGCATGCGGGGAATACTGCGTGAAGGTCTGCATCACCACCGGCACATGGGTGAGCGAGTCGACCATGCTCGTCAGCCGCGGGGAGTCGGCAGCAGTGATGATGCTGCGATGGAATCGTCGATTGCCATCCGCCAACGCGGAGAGGGCTCGGCCACCTCTTGAGCGGGCGAAGGTCTCCTCCATCTCGACGCAGATCGATTCAAGCGTTTCGAACAGTTCCGGGGTCGCCCGCAATGTCGCTCGCTGCGTTGCGTAGGACTCCAGCATCGCCCGGAGATCGAAGATCTCCTGTAAATCGGTGTTTTCCCATCGTGCGACGGAGGCTCCGCGATTTGGTGCGACATCGACAAGACCTTCGGCTGCGAGACGGCGAAGAGCTTCGCGCACCGGGGTGCGGGAGATCCCGAGGTCTTCGGCGATGTCCTCCTCAGCGAGACGCTCGCCGTGAGGAAGCTGGCCGCTGAGGATCTGTTGGCGCAACTGGTCATAGGCGGAATCAGCAAGCCGCGCCATATCTCCTCCCCCTCTTGTCTTCGTGTGTTTGCGATGCCGGTCGGCGTCAGCCTACGCGGTGGAACGCCTGACGCATCCGCGTGAACTCCGCGACCTGCTGCCCTACGAGTTCGAGTTGGGCGATCGCCTGGGTGTCCTCGCTCTGTCCATCGTGATCGAGTTTGGTCACCATCGCGTTGACGGACGCGCCCATGGGAGTGGGCCAGCCACGGACGGCGTGGGCGACCTGACGCAGTTGGTGAAGCGTCGACACCGTGGCCTGCCAGCCGTAGGAGACCGCGATGCAACCGACGGCCATCCCATCGAGATACACCCGATCGTGCTCGCGGAGATCCTCGATGTAGTCGAGCGCGTTCTTGATCATGCCGCTGATGCCGCCGTGGTAGCCGGGGCTCGCCACGATGAGCCCATCGGCCCATCGGTAACCCTCGACGAGTTGCTGCGCCAGTTCGCTGCGCTCCTCGGTCTCGGTGTCGTAGATCGGGACCATGAGGTCGCGGCTGACGATGAACCGAACCTCGGCTCCATATGTCTGCGCACCACGAGCCGCCGCCTTCACCGCTCGCTCACTCGATGAGTCCGGGCGGGTGCTTCCGCCGATCGCGAGGATCCGCAGTGGTTCGGTCATGACTGCGCGCTCCGTCCCGCCTTGATCCAACCGGTGATTCGCGCGAGCCGCTCTCCCTGCATCCGGGCCGCGGTCAACGCCACCTCATCCGGGCCCGCCCCCTTCCGGGAGACGAAGGATGCGCCGTATGGGTTGCCGGAGACTTTCAGCAGATGTTCGTTCTCGTAGCCGAGCGGCACCACGATCGAACCCCAATGGTAGAAGTGGTTGTTGATCGCCAGGATCGTCGATTCCAGGCCACCGTGGGCTGTCGACACCGAGGTGAAGGCCGTTCCCACCTTGTCGACCAGGATGCCCTTGGCCCACAGGCCTCCGGTGGTGTCCAGGAACGCCTTCAGCTGGCTCGCGGGTCCGCCGAAGCGAGTGGGCGAGCCCAGGGCGAGCCCATCGGCCCACTCGACGTCGTCCAGGCTGGCAAGCGTGTCGTCCTTCGTCGCCTCGACGAAGTCAGCCCACTTCTGGTTGTAGGCGATGGCTTCCGGTGGCGCGGTTTCAGCGACCTTCCGCACCCGTACCTCCGCACCAGCCGCGGCTGCGCCCTCGCCCATCGCCTCAGCCATGGCCGCGATGTTGCCGGTCGAGGAGTAGTAGATGATCGCGATGTTGCACAGTGCCCCGCTCACGCGGCTCCCCTTTCAGTCGTGGCCCCCGGCGGGAACGAGCCGGCGCGCCCGACCATGGCAGGCGGAGTGCGCTCGAGCAACTCCGACACCCACTCGGCCGCCGCCACGACCTGGTCGCGATCGAGGTTCGTGACGTAGCCGCTGCGCAACGCGAGGTAGTCGAGATCCTCGGTCGAGATGTTTCCGGTCGCGGCCGGAGAGAAGGGACATCCACCGAAGCCCCCGGCTGCAGCATCGAGCACCCGCACGCCCTCTTCGAGCGCGGCAGAAGCGTTGGCATAGCCGGTGTTTCGCGTGTTGTGGAAGTGGAATCGGACCGGGATGCCAGGGGCCTCCTGGCGCACCATTGCCGTCAGCGCACGGACCTGCGCCGGCACTCCCACACCGATGGTGTCGGCGAGGGCGATCTCGTCGATCCCGGCTTCGGCAAAGACCCGGACCACGCGACGCACCTGGTCCACGCTCACCTCGCCGTCGAAGGGACAACCAAAGGCAACCGCGGCCGTGCCCGAGACCGGGACGTTCGCCGACTTCGCGTCCCGGATCACCTCACGTGCGACCTCGAGCATGCCAGCGACATCGACGTTCTGGTTGGCCTTGCTCATGCCGTCGGTGGACGGCACCACCACGTTGATCTCGTCGACACCGCTTTGCAGCGCCCGATCATTTCCGCGGCGGTTGAGCACCAGGCCGCTGTAGGACACGCCCTGGCTTCGGTCGAGGCCCGCCATGACCTCTTCCGCACCGGCCATCTGGGGCACGAGTTTGGGATTGACGAAGCTCACTGCCTCGATCCGCCGAGCACCCGCATTCGCGAGCCGATGGATGAGTTCGATGCGCTGATCGACCGTGAGGGGAATGCGCTCGTTTTGCAGGCCATCGCGTGGACAGACCTCGAGGATGGTGATCTCACTAGCAGCCATGGGCGTCATTGTGGACCCTTTTCGTATACAAGTCTACCGGGGCTGCATATCTTGCCCATTAGCTCTCTCCCTGCTACCACATGGAAATCCCCGCCATTTCCTCGCCAAGATGCACTCCGCGCCGCTAGGTTGTATACATTGCTCACGCCCGCTGCGGAGGAGAATTCATGACTGCCACTCTCGACAACATCGCCCCCGGTGCCCTGAGCGATATCCGGGTCATCGAGCTCGGCCAACTGCTCGCGGGGCCCTACTGCGGACAGCTTCTCGGCGACTACGGCGCCGAGGTCATTAAGGTCGAGGACCCCGCGGTCGGCGATCCGATGCGGGAGTGGGGCCGGGAGAAGCCCTACGGCAAGTCGCTGTGGTGGCCCATCGTCGCCCGCAACAAGAAGTCGGTGACCGCGAATCTCCGGACACCCGAGGGTCAGCAGATCATCAAGGACCTCATCGCCAACGCCGACATGCTGCTGGAGAATTTCCGCCCGGGGACGCTGGAGAAGTGGGGCCTCGGCTACGACGTGCTGTCGGAGATCAACCCCGGACTCATTCTCATTCGCGTGAGCGGTTTCGGTCAGACCGGCCCCTATGCACCCCGGCCCGGATACGCCAGCATCGGCGAAGCAATGGGCGGGTTGCGCTACGTCGTCGGAGACCCCGACCGTCCACCGTCGCGATGCGGCATCTCCCTCGGTGACTCGCTCGCTGCCACCTTCGCCACGCTCGGCGCCCTCTCCGCGCTGCACTACCGCGACCGCACCGGTCGGGGCCAGGTCATCGACGCGTCGATCTATGAGTCCGTATTCGCCTACATGGAGTCGCTCATCCCCGAGTGGGAGATCGGTGAATACCAGCGCGAGCGCACCGGTCCGACCCTGCCGAACGTGGCTCCGAGCAACGTGTACCCCACCAAGGACGGCGACTCCGTCCTCATCGCCGCCAACATGGACACGATCTTCCGCCGTCTCGCCGCCGCCATGGACAAGCCGGAACTGGCCGAGGACGATCGTTACGCGACGCACAGCGCGCGCGGTGCCAACGACAAGGAACTCGACGCGATCATCGCCGAATGGTCCTCCCAGTGGACCGCTGATGCCCTGCTCGATCACCTGACCGAGAACGCCATTCCGTCCGGTCGCGTCTACCAGGCGAAGGACATCGTGGCTGATCCCCACATCGAGGCACGCAACGCGATCGTGCGGGTGCCGGACAAGACCTTCGGGGAATTCCCGATGCAGAACGTGTTCCCCTACCTCTCGGAGTCCCCTGGTGAGGTGAAGTGGGTCGGCCCTGATCTCGGCGAACACACCGAGGAGGTCTACACGGACCTGCTCGGCTACGACGCCGACCGGATGAGCGACTACCGCGAGCGCGGCATCATCTGATGCTCGCTCAGGCGTCGTACATGAACCGATAGAGCTCCGGACGCCGGTCATTCCACACCGGCCACAACTCGCGGGCCTTCGCCAGTTCGGACAGGTCGAGATCCGCATGAAGGAGGGAGGGCTGCTCATGAGCTGGTGCCTCCGCGAGCACGGTCCCACTCGGAGCGATGATGCACGAGCGACCGAAATAACTCGTCGTGGTGCCCTTGTGCGTCTCCTCCCCGGCGCGGTTCGACGCCAGCACGAAGACACCCACCTCCATCGCTCGGATACGCAGGTCGTCAACGAACAACGATTCACGCCAGCCGAACGACGAGACGATCGCCAGCACGACATCGGCGCCCATGTGGCGGTTGGCCAGCCAGACCTCGGAGAACGCCCGGTCGTAGCAGATGAGGGCACCCAGGCGAACACCGTCGAGGTCGAAGGTCATGGGGCTCGGTCCGGGCGTGCAATACGACGCCTCGTCCACGGTGAGCGTCCCGGAGAACACCGACGGAGCGGTGAGCTTGCGGAAGGCCGGGTAACGCGTGCCGTCCGGCCCGACTCCCTCGACCAGGTCGCCCCGGCGATCGATGAGGACCATGGCGTTGTAGACCACGCCATCGGGCCCGAGCTCCACCATGCCGAAGGCGATCGCCGCATCCACCTCGCGCGCGAGGGCGGAGAAAAACTGGGTCGAGGGGCCACCCACCGGCTCGGCCCATTCGGCTGCTTCCGGGTCGAAGGGCCCCGAGGCGAAGTAGGGCGTCGTGCACAGCTCGGGAAGGACCACCAGATCGCAGGGGTGGGTCGTCGCCTGCCGGACGAGCCCCGCCAGCATCTCGAGATTGCCCTGGACCGTCGGGCCGCAACCGCCCGACTGGATGACCGAAACCTTCACCTGGGCTCCTTACACGAGTCGATGACGAAGATCGTACACATTTTGGATGAAACCGGAACGCGACCAATTCGTAACAATCAGGTATTACAACAATTCGATCGCTTCCAGATGCGCTCTCGCGCTGAATCTTGTATACAACGATGCACCCAGCACGAGCGGAGGGCTCCATGTCACTGACCACCGCCTCAACCGAGGCTCGAGAGAAGGCCCGTCGCAGCGGCGTCGTCGCCCGGCGTGTGCAGGCCTACTCGATCCTGGTCGCTTGGGCGATCTTGATCCTGGTCTTCACCCTTCTCCTGCCCGACACGTTCCTCACGGTGCAGAACTTCACCGCGATCGCGAACTCCAAGACCGCCACGGTGCTGTTGACCCTTGGCTTGATCTTCGCGCTCTCCGCCGGCGAGTTCGATCTGAGCATCGG
>CAZVCZ010000092.1:0-6616 GCA_964626275.1 uncultured Bifidobacteriaceae bacterium
AAGTACGCCGTGCGCTGTGGTGGGGGAGTCAACCATCGGATGTCGCTGTCGGATGCTGCACTGGTCAAGGACAACCATGTCGTTGCAGCCGGTGGTGTCGCTGCGGCCTTCGATGCGGTGCGCGATGCCTTCCCCGGGATTCACGTCGAGGTCGAGGTTGACTCCCTCGACCAGCTCAGCGAGGTCCTCGACGCGGGCGCCGACCTGGTGCTGTTGGACAACTTCACTCCCGCGGACATGCGCCGAGCCGTCGACATCACCTCGGGACGAGCCCGTCTCGAAGCCTCCGGCGGTCTCACCCTCGATTCCGCTGCGGAGGTCGCCGCCGCCGGCGTGGACTATCTCGCCGTCGGCGCACTCACCCACTCCGCGCCCGTGCTCGACGTCGGTGCCGATCTGGAGGAACTGTCATGAGCCTGCTCGCCATCGATGTCGGCAACACCAACACCGTCCTCGGTCTCTATGAGGGTGAGGAACTCACGCACTCCTGGCGGATCAAGACCGATCCTCGGGCGACCGCGGATGAGATGGCGCTCATCCTGCGCGGGCTGTTGCATCGAACCCCGGAGATCACCGGCATCGCCCTGTGTTCGACCGTCCCGGCGGTCCTGCATGAGATGCGCACCATGCTCACGGGCTACTACGACGACGTGCCGACCGTCATCGTCGAACCGGGAACGAAGACAGGTGTCCCGGTGCTCACCGATAATCCGAAGGAGGTGGGTGCCGACCGGATTGTCAACACGATCGCCGCGCATCATCGTTTCGGTGGTCCGTGCATCGTCGTCGACTTCGGCACCTCGACGAATCTCGACGTGGTGAGTGCGAAGGGTGAGTTCCTCGGTGGTGCGCTTGCCCCGGGGATCGAGATCTCCATCGAGGCGCTTGCGAATCGAGCAGCGCAGTTGCGCAAGGTCGAGCTCGTGCGGCCCCGCTCGGTGATCGGCAAGAACACGGTCGAGGCGCTGCAGGCGGGGGCGGTATACGGATTCGCGGGGCAGGTCGATGGCCTGGTACACCACATCATTGCCGAACTCGGCGAAGTCACCGCTGTCGTCGCGACCGGTGGTCTGGCTCCCGTCGTGATCGAGGAATCCCGAACCATCACCCACCACGACCCGAATCTCACCCTGTCCGGCCTTCGGTTGGTGTTCGAGAAGAACACCTGATCGGTCTCTTTGCCATGTCGACCTACCTGCTCGTGCACGGTGCGATGCACGGTGGTTGGTGTTGGCGTGATGTCGAACCGTTGCTCCACGCGTCGGGGCATGAGTCGATTGCGGTGACGCTGACCGGTCAGGGGGACCGCGCGGGTGAGTTGACTCCCGAAACCGGCGTACGCGACCACATCGCCGACATCGTCGAGGCGGCCGGGGATCAACGCGATCTCATCGTGGTCGCCCATTCCTATTCAGGGGTCCTGCTCGGCCCGGTTGTGGAGCGGCTCGGCGATCGAGTCACTGGTGTGGTTGCTGCGGGTGCCTTCCTCGTCGAGCCGGGCCAGAGCTTGCTCGATGTCGAACCCGAGGAGACTGCGCGCCGCTACCGCGAGGTGGCGGCGGAAGCCGGCGATGGCTGGCGGATTCCTGCCTCACCGGCTTTCCTCGATCAGTGGGCGGTGACGGATCCGGACCTGCGTGCCTTCATCGGTCCGCGGCTCACCGATTTCCCGCTGCGCTGCGCGACCGATCCGGTCGACTACGACCCTGCGCCCCTCCAGGCTCTGCCGAAGACATACATCGAGCACACCGATCCGCCGCTGCTCTCGCTCAACCTGAGCATCGAGCGGGCGAGGGCCGACGGATGGCAGATGCGTGCCATCCCCACCGGTCACGACCTCATGCTCACCGCACCGAGGGCAACGGCCGAGGCCCTCCTTGACGCTGGCGCATGAGGAAGGCGCTCTGCCGGAGCAGATACGCTTGCCGACCGTGAGCGATGAGCCCTCGGCGCCGAGCCCGGACTTCGACGAGGATCTGCCTGAGCAGATGCGGATCCGGCGCGAGAAGCGCGATCGTCTCGCCGAGATCGGGCGCGACCCCTATCCGGTCAGCCTGCCGGTCACCGACACCCTCGCCGCGGTCCGCGAGCGACATCCGGATCTCCCCGTGGACACCGAGACCGGCGACATCGTCGGGGTGACCGGCCGCGTCATCTTCATTCGTAATACCGGCAAACTGTGCTTCGCGACCCTGCGCGCCGGAGACGGCACCGAGCTGCAGGCGATGCTGTCGCTGGCCTCGATCGGCGAGGACGCTCTCGCGGAGTGGAAGGCGCTGGTCGACCTCGGGGATCACGTCTTCGTGCATGGAGAGGTGATCACCTCCAAGCGCGGCGAACTGTCAGTCATGGCCGATGAGTGGCGGATGGCGGCGAAGTCGCTGCGTCCCCTACCGGTCGCACACAAGCCGCTGAGCGAGGAGGCACGGGTTCGTCAGCGGTATGTCGATCTCATCGTGCGGCCCGAGGCTCGCGAGATGGCGCGCACCCGAGTGCTCACGGTCTCCAGTCTTCGCGACAGCCTCAGCGAGCGTGAGTACCTCGAGATCGAGACACCGATGCTGCAGACGCTGCACGGAGGGGCGACCGCCCGACCCTTCGTGACGCACTCCAATGCCTTCGACATCGACCTCTTCCTTCGCATCGCCCCGGAGCTGTTCCTGAAGCGCGCGGTTGTCGGCGGGCTCGAGCGCGTCTTCGAGATCAATCGCAACTTCCGCAATGAGGGTGCGGACTCCACCCACTCGCCGGAATTCGCGATGCTCGAGTTCTACTGCGCCTACGCGGACTATCGCGACATGGCGCGCACGACTCGCGAGATCATCCAGGAGGCCGCCGCTCGCATCAGCCCCGACATGATCGTCACGCACGCCGATGGTTCACAGCATGATCTGTCGGGCGAGTGGACCGAGATCGATCTGTATGAATCTCTCTCCAGGGCCGTCGGCCGTGACATCACTCCCTCGACTCCGGTCGAGGAGTTGCGAACCCTCTGCGCGGCAGCCGGTATCGAGCCTGCCCCGACCTGGGTGCCGGGGAAGTTCGTCGAGGAACTCTTTGAGCATCACGTCATCCCGACATTCACCGGACCGACCTTCGTCTTCGACTATCCCGTCGATACATCCCCGCTCGTTCGTGCACATCGCGAGCGCGACGGTGTGGTGGAGAAGTGGGATCTCTACGTCAACGGCTATGAGCAGGCCACCGGGTATTCCGAGCTCGTGGATCCGGTGGTGCAGCGCGAGCGCCTCACCGAACAGGCCCGACTGGCCGCTCGTGGTGACGTCGAAGCGATGCCGATCGATGACGACTTCCTGCGGGCCCTTGAGACCGGGATGCCGCCCTCGGGCGGGGTCGGTCTCGGAATCGATCGGCTGCTGATGTCCCTCACCGGACTCGGCATCCGCGAGACCGTGCTGTTCCCGCTCGTGAAGCCGGTGTCATCATGAAACGGGTGTCGTCATGAGCCCGATGAGCGAGCATGCGGTCATCGTGCGCCCAGCGCAGACCAAGGACGTCACCGCGATCCGCAGCCTCATCCGCTCCTATACCGACGACGGTCGTCTGCTCGCGAAGGCGCAGGTCACCCTGTTCGAGGCCGTGCAGGAGTTCGTCGTCGCCGAGCAGGACGGTCAGGTCGTCGGCTGCGGGGCGCTGCACGTGATGTGGGAGGACCTCGCCGAGGTTCGCAGTCTCGCGGTCCTGCCGCGCCTGTTGGGGCATGGCGTTGGCTCGGCAATGCTCACCACCCTGCTCGAGCGCGCCCGCGCCATCGGGGTGACGAAGGTGTTCTGCCTCACCTTCGAGGTCGCCTTCTTCTCTCGGCACGGCTTCATCGAGATCGACAGCACCCCGGTCAGCCACGAGGTCTTCCAGCAGATGCTGCAGAGCTACGACGAGGGCGTCGCAGAGTTCCTCGATCTGGAGCGGGTCAAGCCGAATACCCTCGGCAACCACCGGATGCTGCTTACCCTGTAGGGCGAGCGTTCGGCGAACGCTCGCTGACGTTCGGTTGGCGGCAAGCCGGGATAGGACAGGAGGAACCGCGATGCGCAGACACCTGCTCGTCCCCGCGGCGGTCTCCGCCCTGCTCGCCCCGGCGCTCGTCGCCGGCCTGATCATCGCACCGAGCGCAGGCGCGACCGCGGACCCGCAAGGCGTCGCTTCAGCGACAACGCCTGCCGCAGCCGATATGCGCATCGCGCAAGTCTGGACGCGCGCCAAGAAGCCGCTCGCCGGGCTCACCATCGCCCTCGATCCGGGCCACCAGCTCGGCAACTCCAACCCAGCCTTCCGCGACAAGATGGCGAAGACGAAGTTCAACGGCACCATCACCAAGGGCTGCAACACCACGGGCACGGCAACCAACGACGGCTTCCCCGAGGCGACCTTCGTCTGGAAGGTCAGCAGATACACGAAGAACCGGCTGAAGCGTCTCGGGGCGAAGGTGCGCATGACCCGCAACACGAACTCCTGGGATGCCTGGGGGCCATGCGTGTGGAAGCGCGGCAAGTTCGGGGCGAAGGTCGGGGCCGATATGACCCTGTCGATCCACGCCGATGGTGGCCCGGCGGCAGGGCGCGGCTTCTTCGTGATCGTCCCCGCGGTGGTGCCGGGCTGGACCGACGACATCGCCTCGATCTCCCAGACCTACGGCCGCCGGTTCATCGACGGCATGGCGGAGGCCGGGGCGCAGCGGTCGACCTACATCAGCGGGCAGATGCTGGTCTGGAACAACGTGACGACCCTGAACTTCTCGGACGTGCCGATCGTGCTGGTCGAGGTGGGCAATATGCGCAACTCCGCCGATGCGGCCTTCATGAAGCGCCGCTCCGGGCAGAAGGCCTATGCCGACTGGCTGGTCGCCGGAATCCGCGCCGCCCTCGCCAAGTAGCCCTTCTCCGGGTAAAAAGTGCCCTCCTGGGGCCTGATCTACCCGGAGAACTACCCGAAGAACGAGCCAAGGGGCCTCGCAATCCCGGGAATATCTGCCCCTCGAGTGGGCGTTATGCCTGATTCGTGCGGTCTGCGGGGCCCCCGGCCGTGTGGCGCCTCCCCGCAGCGGTACTAGCATCGTGATGTGGGGAGCCACCCCCACGCCGGGTGCGTCGTACCCGAGAACACCACCGCACGTGACGGACGGGAGCGAGTCATATGTTCGAGAGGTTTACCGACCGGGCGCGTCGTGTGGTCGTGCTGGCCCAGGAAGAGGCCCGCATGCTCAACCACAACTACATCGGCACCGAGCACATCCTGCTCGGTCTGATTCGCGAGGGTGAGGGCGTCGCGGCGAAGGCGCTCGAGAGCCTCGGCATCTCTCTCGAGGCCGTGCGCCAGCAGGTCGAGGAGATCATCGGCCAGGGCCAGCAGGCCCCCAGCGGACACATCCCCTTCACGCCCCGGGCGAAGAAGGTGTTGGAGTTGTCCCTGCGCGAGGCGCTGCAGCTCGGCCACAACTACATCGGCACCGAGCACATCCTGCTCGGCCTCATCCGTGAGGGCGAGGGCGTGGCTGCCCAGGTCCTGGTGAAGCTCGGCGCGGACCTCAACCGGGTGCGCCAGCAGGTCATCCAGCTGCTCAGCGGCTATCAGGGTAAGGAGCCGGCGACCGCCGGTGGCCCCGCCGAGGGCAGCCCGTCGACCTCCCTGGTCCTCGACCAGTTCGGCCGCAACCTCACCCAGGCGGCCCGCGAGAGCAAGCTCGATCCGGTCATCGGCCGCGAGAAGGAGATCGAGCGCGTCATGCAGGTGCTCTCCCGACGCACCAAGAACAACCCGGTGCTCATCGGTGAGCCCGGCGTCGGCAAGACCGCAATCGTCGAGGGCCTCGCCCAGGACATCGTGCGCGGTGAGGTGCCCGAGACGCTGAAGGACAAGCAGCTCTACACCCTCGACCTCGGCGCGCTCGTCGCCGGCAGCCGCTACCGCGGTGATTTCGAGGAGCGCTTGAAGAAGGTCCTCAAGGAGATCCGCACCCGCGGCGACATCATCTTGTTCATCGACGAGATGCACACCCTCGTCGGCGCCGGCGCAGCAGAAGGCGCGATTGACGCGGCGAGCATCCTCAAGCCGATGCTGGCCCGCGGCGAACTGCAGACGATCGGCGCCACCACGCTCGACGAATACCGCAAGCACATCGAGAAGGACGCCGCTCTCGAGCGTCGCTTCGCGCCAGTCATCGTGAATGCCCCCGATGTCGCTGACACCGTCGAGATCCTCAAGGGCCTGCGCGACCGCTACGAGTCCCACCACCGGGTGTCGATCACCGATGGCGCACTTGCGGCGGCCGCTCGACTGTCTGACCGCTACATCTCCGACCGACAGCTGCCGGACAAGGCGATCGACCTCATCGACGAGGCGGGCTCGCGCCTGCGTATCCGTCGCATGACCGCGCCGCCGGATCTGCGCGAGTTCGACGACCGCATCGCCGAGGTTCGACTCAACAAGGAGTCCGCGATCGACGAGCAGGACTTCGAGAAGGCAGCCTCTCTGCGCGACAGCGAGAAGCAGTTGCTCTCCGAGAAGGCGCAGCGGGAGCGGGAGTGGAAGGCCGGCGACATGGACGTTGTCGCCGAGGTCGACGAGAAGCTCATCGCCGAGGTGCTTGCGCTCATGA
>CAZVCZ010000093.1:0-6562 GCA_964626275.1 uncultured Bifidobacteriaceae bacterium
GGAACGGGGTCGATTCATCGAACTCCGCGGAGTTTGCCCCCTCGAGGCCTGCGACGTTGCGCGCGTATTCGATCACCATGCACTGCAGGCCCAGGCAGAGGCCGAGGGTGGGAATCCGATTCTCACGGGCGTAGCGAAGGGCACCAAGTTTGCCCTCGATCCCCCGGACACCGAAGCCGCCGGGAACGCAGATGGCATCCATGCCGGCCAGGCGCTGTGCGGCCCCTTCGGCAGTGGCGCAATCATCACTGGCCACCCAGTGGATGCGCACTCGGCAGTCGTGCGCGAAACCGCCCGCGCGAAGCGCTTCCGTGACCGAGAGATACGCATCCGGCAGATCGACGTACTTGCCCACCAGGGCGACATCCACCTCGTGGGCAGGGTGGTGCACCCGACGCAGCAGGTCACCCCATCGCGTCCAATCCACGTCCCGGAACGGCAATCCGAGGCGGCGAACCACATAGGCATCGAGGCCCTCGCCGTGCAACACCTTGGGAATGTCGTAGATGCTCGGCGCATCGACCGCAGCGACGACGGCTTCGTCCTCGACATCGCACATCAGCGACACCTTGCGTTTGATCGCCTGCGGCACAGGACGGTCCGCGCGCAGGACCAACGCATCGGGCTGGATACCGATATTGCGCAGCTGCGCGACCGAATGCTGCGTCGGCTTGGTCTTCAACTCCCCCGATGGTCCGATGTAGGGAAGGAGTGAGACATGCAGGAAGAAGACATTGTCCCGGCCGACCTCGTGGCGCACCTGCCGAACCGCCTCGAGGAACGGCAGCGACTCAATATCACCGACCGTGCCGCCAACCTCGGTGATGACGACATCGACGTCGGAGGTGGCCATGCGACGGATGCGCGCCTTGATTTCGTTGGTGATGTGGGGGATCACCTGAACGGTGTCGCCGAGATATTCCCCGCGTCGCTCCTTGGCGATGACAGCCGAATACACCTGACCGGTCGTGACATTGGCGGAGCCTTGCAGGTCAGTGTCGAGGAAACGTTCGTAGTGACCCACATCCAGGTCGGTTTCCGCACCATCATCGGTGACGAACACCTCGCCATGCTGGAAGGGGTTCATGGTGCCGGGATCGACGTTGAGATAGGGGTCGAGTTTCTGCATCGTCACTCGAAGCCCACGGGCCTTGAGGAGATTGCCGAGCGAGGAAGCGGTGAGCCCCTTGCCGAGCGAGGAGGCGACGCCTCCGGTCACGAACAGATGCTTGGTCGGTGTCGGCTGCCTCGGCTCCACGGGGTGCCAGGTTATCAGCGCCGGGACGCCGCGGTGCTGTTGCCGCGTACTTCCGGAGTGTCTTCGGCTGACTCTCCCGCGGCGAGTTCCAGCAATTCCGCGGCGTGGGCCATCGCGGTGTCGGATTCCTCCTGGCCGGCCAGCATCCGCGCCAGCTCGCGTCGTCGGTCGTCCCCCTCGACTGTGGCCACGCTGGCCTGTGTGATCTGTCCGTCCGCATCTGTCCTGACCACGAGATGTCGATCCGCGAACGCCGCGACCTGCGGCAGGTGGGTAACGACGAGGACCTGGCGAAGGAGACCCAGTCGAGCCAGACGACGCCCGACCTCAACTGCTGCACGTCCACCCACGCCCGCGTCCACCTCGTCGAACACCATGGTCGGCACGGGATCCGCCCCAGCCAGCACCACTTCGAGGGCCAGCATGATGCGTGAGCGCTCACCACCTGATGAACCTCGCCCCAGCGGCCGAGGTCGGTCATCCGCACCCTGGACGAGGCCGAAGGCGACGTCGTCGATGCCGTGCCGGTCAGCGCTCCAGGGCTGCCCCTCGACCGCGACCACGAGCCCTTCCCCGGGAGGGCGTCGGGTGACGCTCACCACCAACCGGGCGGTGGGCATCGCCAGGGCGGCCAGCTCCTCGGTGACGCGCGCCTCCAGGGAACGTGCCGCGGCGATGCGCAGTTCGGATACCCGAGCAGCCAAGGGACCTGCCTGCGCCCTGGCCCGGTCGATGCGGTTGTCGATGGACTCGACCAGTCCGGCATCGTCGGTGAGTTCCTCCAGCCGGATGCGCGCGCCCTGCGCCCAGTCGAGCAGGTCCGTCACACCGGGAGCGTCCTGACCGGTGAGTGCTGACAGCCGGCGCAGGGCGGCGGTGATCCGGGCCCGTCGAGCCTCGATCCACTCCAGCCGCTGCGGATCAGCCTCCAGCGAGTCAGCGACACCGGCGAGCTCCACCACCAGGTCGGCGATCTCCGTAGCCGACTGGATCAACCGTGCGTGCAGGTCGGCGACTCGACTGTCGTGGGTCCGAACGGTGTCCAGCGCTGATCCGGCGCTGGCAAGAAGGCTCTCGACCTCCGCCGCTCCCTCTCCGCGAAGGAGGCCGAGGGCTCGATCGACCGCAGCCGCAATCTCGTCGACGTGGCCGAGCCGGCCTGCCTCATCCCTGAGCTGCTCCAGATCATCGCCCTGCAGTTCCAGTGCGTCGACCTCGCCGAGCAATTCAGCGATGCCCTCAGCCTCACGCTGTCTGGCCTCTCGGTTCTCCTGGATCTCCGCTCGCTGCGCGATAGCGGATTTGAGTTCCGCATATACCGATCGGTAGTCCCCGAGTGCGGCGGTGAGATCGTCACCAGCGAATGTGTCGAGGGCTTCCCGTTGGTGTCGAGAATGGGACAGGCGAATCTGGTCCCCCTGCCCGTGGACGGCGACGAGTTCATCGGAGATCCCGGAGAGGACTCCCGCCGGAACACTTCGACCCGCGAGATGCGCTCGACTTCGACCCTCGGCATGCACGGTGCGGGACACGATCAATCTGTCCCCGTCGTCCCACTGACCGCCCACTTCGTCGACGATCTCGTCAAGGCGGGCCCGAAGGTCAGCGTCCTCGATGGAGAACACGCCTTCGACCATTGCCTGACGAGATCCGTGCCGCACTCGCGAGGGGTCGGCGCGATCGCCGAACAGCAGCCCGAGGCCGGTCAGAAGCATGGTCTTGCCGGCTCCCGTTTCACCGGTGATGACCGTGAGGCCCGGGCCCAGTTCGATATCGGCTGAGACGATCACGCCGAGATCGCGCACCGTCACCGACTCGATCATGCGCGATGCTCCGCTCCCCCTCGCCAACCGCTGACCGGCAGGGAGAACTTCGCCACGAGTCGATCGGTGAACGTTCCCGAGATGAGTCGGGCCAGTCGCACCGGCTGGGGCGACGTGCGCACTTCTATCCGAGACGCCGGCTCCACCTCGACAAGCCGTCGCCCGTCGGCCCACAGGACAGCCGCAGGGCCCGCACCATGCAGTTCGAAGGCCACCACGCTGCGTGGGGAGACCACGAGCGGGCGAGCGAAGAGGGCATGAGCGCTCAAGGGCACGACGACGAGCGCTTCCACCTCGGGCCAGACCACGGGACCACCCGCGGAGAACGCATAGGCCGTGGAGCCGGTCGGGGTGGAACACACCACCCCGTCGCACCCCCACCGGGACAGGGGGCGACCATCGACCTCGACGAGCACGTCGATCATGCGCTCGCGCATGGTCTTCTCCATGCTCATCTCATTCAGTGCCCATGTTGTTTGTACGAGTTCGCCTGCGTGCCACACACGGACGTCGATCGCCATGCGCTCCTCGACGTTCCACGCCTGCTCGACGACGGCGTGAACGACCGCCTCGATGTCCTCCCGCTCAGCCTCGGCGAGGAAGCCGACGTGGCCCAGATTCACTCCCAGCAGCGGAACATCCGCGCCACGTGCGAGTTCCGCGCCACGAAGTATCGTGCCGTCTCCCCCGAGCACGACCACCAGTTCACATCCATCGGCCGCGTGCTCATCAACTGCTACCACCTGGACCGACACGTCACCGAGAGCGTCTAGGTCCTCTTCGGTGACCACGACATCGATGTCCTGGGCCATCAGACCGCGGGCAGTCTGCACGGCGAATTGCGCGGCCTGGCCTCGCTGGGAGTGCACGACGAGAAGGACTCGACGGCGTCCCTGTGTCGTCATGGTCCTGCCTCCACGGCCGAATCGATTCGCGTGCGGTCCGGTGCCGGTGCATCGCGACGTAGCCAGCAGAAGAACTCGACATTGCCGCTGGGGCCGGGTAGCGGACTGGCCACGACCCCGGCGAGGCCCCACCCGAGATCGTAGGCGAAGCAGGCGACTTCGTACACGCTTCGGGCGCGAGCCTGGGGATCCCGCACAACACCGCCCGATCCCAGCGCATCTCGCCCGACCTCGAACTGCGGCTTCACCATGAGGAGCAGATCGCCGTCTGGCACGACGCATCCGGCAAGGGCCGGGATCACGAGTTTCAGGGAAATGAACGAAAGGTCGGCGACCACGAGTTCGACCGGTTCACCGATCGTGTCGAGATCCAGGGTGCGCACATTCGTACGGTCGAGCACGGTGACCCGCTCGTCATCGCGCAGCCGCCAAACCATCTGGCCATAGCCAACGTCGACCGCGATCACCTCTGCCGCTCCACCACGCAGAAGCACATCGGTGAATCCCCCGGTCGAGGCACCCGCATCAAGGCATCTCTTGCCGGCCACATCGAGAGCGAACGCCTCCAGCGCACCGAGGAGTTTGTGTGCCCCTCGTGAGGCGTAGCCGGGATCATCGCCAACATCCACGACGATCGACTCGGCAGGATCGATCATCGATGCCGCCTTCATCGCCGGGGCTCCCCCCACCTGCACACGCCCTGACTCGATCAGTTGCCGCGCTGAGTCCCTCGATCGCGCGAGACCACGCCGGACGAGTTCAGCGTCGAGCCGTCGACGCGTCAACTCTGTCCACTGGACTGTGCGGACTCCGCACCTTCCTGCGCGCTCGCACCCAGGGCTTCATTGAGCCGGGCATGCACATCGGTGAAAACCTCGACGGCTTCCGCTACCGGCAGGCCGTCGAGATCGGCCAGCCGCTCAAGGGCTGCGAGCACCCGGGAATCCTCGATGGCCTGCTCCTCCCCGAGATCAACCCCACCGGGCGTGTCCGCCTCGGAACTCTCGGTCTCAGGGACGTTGGCGGCGTCGACCTGCTCGTCGAGATGCGGGCTCGAATGCATATCGCCTTCACCGAACGATGCCGGGACGTCTGACTGCTCCATGGCGATCGACCTAGCCCTTCGATTCAGATGAGGAATCCGGCGCTGACGTTGCACTGGGCGCGTCCGGGCTAGCCGCTGTCGTCGTTTTCTTCTTCGCGGCCGCCTTGCTCGCTGACTTCTTGGCCGTCGACTTCTTGGCGGTCGACTTCTTGGCGGCGGACTTCTTTGTGGCGGACTTCTTGGCGGCGGACTTCTTGGCGGTCGACTTCTTCGCGGTCACCTTCTGGGCGGCCGGCTTCTTCGCGGTTTCCTCCTCGGCGGTCGGAGTAGTCGTGGAGTCCGTGGCCAGCGAACCCCCAGCGGACCTTGTCGACGCAGGGGAACCCGTGGGTCGGCGCGCTCCGGTCTGGGCTGTCGCCGCAGCCGCGACGATTCCCGCCGCCGAGGTCGCTAGGTCACGAGCCACTCGGGCCCAGGGCCCACCGGCAAGTCCCGGGACTCCACCGAGCGCACCGGTCACTGCGGCGATCCGACGCGCGGAGTCGACGACGGACTCGGCGATGTCATCCCCGGGCATCGCCTCGGCGGCCACGACGATGGAGGACGTGGCCGCATCCTCGCGCGCCTGGGCCAGCTCCTCCTGAGCTGCGGCGAGTTCGGCTTCCAAGCGATCGACGTGCCGACGAACGGAGGCGAGTTCGTCCTCCCGCACGAATCCCATCCGATTAACCGTGCGATCGACTTCAAGGCGCACGAGTTGGAGCAGCATCTCGCGGTTGTCCTTGCCCGTGGTCCACAGGTCATCAGCGAGCTCCTGGACCTCCTCGACCACACCCGTGGTGTTTCCCGCGAGTCCCTGCTCGACCAGAGCCGTGGCAACATCGCGCGCCCGACTCACCGTGACCTCGGTGACGCCGCTCATCAACTGCAGCGCGCCCTTGACCGCATCCATCATCTGACTGTTCCTCCTCGCCCAGCGCAGAGCTGGGTTCGCTTCATCGACTGCCTCGGCACTTACGCTACCGGTGCCGCGGGCATCAGCATCAGCCGCTGGAGCGCTGCCGGTCGAGAGCCAGCTGCAACGTCTGCTGGATGCCTCCGAATGCGTCGACTGCACTCTGGGGCTCTGCTCCCGGCCAGGCAGCGAGGCAGGCGCACCTCATGGCTTGCGCCCAGTGCCGGGGATCATCGAGCCGCCCCACACTCCCCTGAGCGATCTCCCAGTTGCCAGTCCCCCGACGGTGGATCTCCATCGGTCCGCATCGCACCCGGTCCACTGCCACCTCCACCACTTCATGGGGATGCAGCAGACCACGGAGGTCGAGACTGAGGCCATCGGGCCGGTGGTGCGAAGGTGCCCGGAGCACGTCGCTCACCCCGGTCACCCCGGTCATCACCAGCCAACTCCTCACCCCAGCGCGTGTTCCCGCCTCGATGTCGGTGTCGAGTCGGTCGCCGATCATCAGCGGGCGCACAGCGCCGGTTCGCTCGATGCTCTCGTCGAGCAGGGGGCGGAAGGGTTTCCCCGCCG
>CAZVCZ010000094.1:0-6398 GCA_964626275.1 uncultured Bifidobacteriaceae bacterium
GAGCGATGATGATGGCGAGGAGCGCGAAGTCAACGCCGATTCGCAGCCAACGGGATATAGCCTCATGCGCCCGCTCCGGTAGCCCGAGGTTATTGTCGAGCAGGTTGATGCGGGTGATGGAGAACATCACGAACGTCGTGGCAATGGTGACGGTGAGGCACCACGGGCATAGCGCCCCGATGTTGAAGTAGGACTGGTAGAAAAGCCAGTAGGCGAAGATGAAGCCGATCGTGTAAACGATCTGCGCCCCGACCATGATCCAGCGGGGGAACCGCACCCCGGACAGTCCAGCCACCGCCAGTGTGATCACGACGGGCTCGGACATGAGGCCGAGGAAGGCGTTGGGGAAGCCGAGCAGGTTCGCCTGCCAGGACAGTCCGACCTTGCTGCAGGAGATCGTGGCGGAGATGTCGCATGTGAAACGCGCATCGGGATTGGCTGCGAGCTCGATGGCATCGACGGCGAGCACGAAGGAGGCGAACAGGCTGATGATCCCGAAGATGAGCATCTCGGCATAGATCCACCGATGGGGTGCGCGGACGGGTGCTAGGACGTCGGTGGTCATACTCTGTCTCCCAGGGCAGGAAAGGTGTCGCGCCATTGCTGTGCCTTGGCTACGTCGACCTCGCCCCGAAGGGTCTGCTCGCCGCTCCCTCCCTCGACGACGACCTCGCCGAGCGGATCGATGATCGCGGAGTAGCCGCCGAGTTCGGTGCCGACCTGCGTGCCGACGCCATTGCAGGCGACGACCCAGGCGAGATCCTCGATCGCGCGGGCTCGCAGAAGCACCCGCCAGTGCTCGATCCGCTTCGTCGGCCAGCCCGAGGTGATGAGAAAGGACTCGGCTCCCGCGTCGACGAGGGCTCGGAACTGCTCGGGAAAGCGCAGGTCGTAGCACGTCGCGAGACCGGTCTTGCCGAATGGAGTGTCGACGACGACATAGTCTTCACCGGCACTCATGACCGATGGTTCCCCACCGTCGAAGCCGAACAGGTGAACCTTGCGGTACGTCGCCGCGATGGTGCCGTCGGCGTCGAACAGCACGGAGGTGTTGTAGGTGTTCCCGGCCGCATCGCGCTCGGGGAACGAGCCCATGTGAAGCCAGGTGTGTTCCTGGGCCGCGATGTCGCTGAACGCCGCGACGAGGGGACCATCGAGGGGCTCGGCCCACGTCTTTGAGCCGTGGATATCGAAGGCCCCGGCGAGCCACAACTCCGGCAGGATCACCAGATCCGCGTCCGCGCAGGCGGCGCGGGTGAGGTCCAATGCCCGATCGACTCGTGCGGCCGGCGCCTCACTGTCGGCATCCTGTGCGAGCTGCACGAGGGAGACGGCGGTCACGCCTCACAGCCTACGTCGTCCCTGTGCGGGTTGCCCGACCTAGGGCGTGTGCACGGACCAGGTCACGTGGTTGGCAGCGACGTGCCCTGCAGGTCGGCGAAACCGCCGTTGAGGTCGTAAATATGGACGTAGCCGAGCCCCTGCATCTGCTGAGTGGCGACCGCCGAGCGGTTGCCGGAGCGGCAGTACACCGCGTAGGTGGAGTTCGGATCCAGGGCGGAGATCTGAGCCGCGAAGTCGGGGTACTCCACCGGGATATTGAGGGCGCCCTCGACATGGCCCTGAGCGAATTCCTCAGGCGTGCGCACGTCGATGATGACCGTCCCGGGGCTTTCGGCGGCGGTCACCCATTCAGGAACGCCCACGCGCACCGGGCTTGCCGGCTGGGAGGCGGGTGCGGTCGGGGAGGCGGTCGGTGTGGAATCCGAGGACGAGGAGCAGCCGGCGAGGCCCACTGGAGCGACGAGCAGGGCGGTCATGGCCAGGACGGGCAGGATGCGACGTGTCTTCTGCATACCCCCCAGGGTATACCAGTTGGGGTGGCGATGCACACCCGGCCATGGTCGCGCTCAGTCGGGCGGGGCAGACGTAGTTCCGCCGCGGGAGTTGAGCCGCTCGAGGTAGGCGTTGTAGGCGTCGAGCTCGGCATCGCCGTCACGCTCTGCCTGCCGATCCTTGCGCCGGGATTCCCGTTCGTCGCTGCGCATCCACTGGAGCGTCACCGTGATCACCATGAACAGCATGGGGATCTCCGATATGCCCCAGGCGACCTGGCCGCCGAGAACAGTGTCGTTGAGCGGGTCGGTCACCCAGTCGGGTCGCACGATCCCGTACCAGTCCTGCGCCAGCGGCTCGGAGCCCATCATCACGATGACCGAAAACAGTCCGTGCACACCGAGTGCGAGAAGGATCAGCGCGAATCGGGCCCAGTAGGGCAGTGGCTTCGGCACCGGATCGACACCCATGACGATCCAGGCGAACAGATAGCCCGAGGCCAGGAAGTGGAACTGCATCGCGACGTGGCCGACGTGTGAACCCATGAGCCAGGCCATCGTCGGCGTGAAGTAGAGGACGAACATGCTCAGGGAGAAGACGAAGAAGACGAAGATCGGATTCGTCACCACCTTGGCCGCCGGGGAGTGCAGGCCCCAGACGATCCACTCGCGTGGTCCCCGTTGCGGTCCCGGCGACGGCTTGAGGGCGCGCAGTGCGAGGGTGAACGGACCACCGAGCACCATCAGCATCGGTGCGACCATCGCCATCGTCATGTGCTGCACCATGTGCAGGCCGACAGAAACCTGGGAATACAGCGCGATTCCGGCATTCGTTGTCCAGATCATCACCCCGATGCCGGCGAGCCAGGAGATCGTGCGCCCGATCGGCCAGCGATCACCGCGAGCACGCAGCCGGGCAACTCCCAGGATGTAGAGCGCAGCCAGCAGGATGCCGCCGAGCAGGAAGACCGGTTCGAGCAGGAAGCCGAAGATCACGTTGGTCGCCGTCGGTGGCGGTGGGTAGGGGTAGCCGAGCAGGGTCTCACCGAATGTCGGCAGCAGCGTTTCGATGCGCGGGTAGTCACTGAGTGCCAGGGCCACACCGAGGCCGAAGGCGACGACGATCAGGGCGATTTCCAGAGTGAACAAGCGGAGCAAGGTCGCGACGCGGCGCGGACCATCGAGGTGGGGAATGAGTCGCTTGCGGATCATCGCCGCGATCACAACAAGCACGACCAGCAGCAGAACCTTTCCGAGGATCGTTCGCCCGTAGTCAGTGCTGAACAACTGGTCGATGGTGTCCAGCCGCGTATAGGAGTTCGTGATCCCGCTCACCGCAAGTAGGACCACGGCGATCAGGGCGACGGTGCCGAATCTGCTGGCTGCTCGTTGCAGGCTCGCGGCGTCGGAGAAACCGGAGTTCCGCCGCAGTCCGTGGACCACGAGGACGATGAGCCCACCGATCCAGACGAGTGCGGCGGCAACGTGGGCCACGCCTGCCGACAAGGCGAGGGCGTGATCTCCTAATCCCGAGCCGTGCCCGGCAAGGGTGGGGAGGGTTGCCGCTGACACTGTGAGAACAAGTAGCACAGCGGCGCTCGCCGTTGCGGAGACGAAGACGGCGACGACACTGATGATCGCGGCCACGAGGGCGGTGACAGCAAGTGCGCGCGAGGTCGGGATCTCCATCGCGTAGGTGGAGATGATGTCGGGATTCATCGCCTCGATCAGGGGAACGCCGAGGACGTTGGCGACGGTGAAGGTCATCTGGACGAGTGCGAGGACCGCCCAGACTGCGGCGGCCACCACCGTGCGCTTGATATCCGCGCGCCCGAGTGGTGACACGACACCCTGGCGCCCGGCCGGATCGAGGAACGCAGCTCCGATGAGCCAGGCGGCGGTGAGAGCCGCCGCGAGATCGGTGAGGACGCGAGAGATCGGCAACCCCCAGCCCACGATGGGCCCCGGATCGGGCAGGCCGGGGGTGGAGGGTTCATAGGCGCCACCGGCGGTGGTCATCGCGACCGCGGTGGCGATGACCGCGAGTGCCACCAGCGCGATCGCCCGAGGCCCCCATCGTGGTGTGGGGGAAGGCGCCGTCGGCGGGGAGGCCGGGGTGAGGGTGGCGGTCATCTCGATCCCCTAGCGCCGCCGAACGACGAGACCAATGATGACGATGATGGCCAGGGCGATGACCGCGACACCGGCGATGAGCCAGCCCGTGGTCGAACCGGTGTCGTCACTGGCCGGGGAAGTCGTCGGGGATGGCGTCGCTGTGCTGGGGGAGGGTTCAGGTGTGGGTGCCGCGCTGGAGGTCGGCTCTGGCGTGGGTGTCGGCGTTGGTTCCGGAGTCGGAGTGGGCTCGGGGCTCGGAGCCGCACCGTAGGTGAAGTAGATCGAGCCGTTGACCGGGTGGCCGTCCTGGGAGACGACGCGGTATTCCACGGTCCACTCACCGGCGGGCAGGTCCGCGGGCCAGGCAACGCGGGCAACGTTGTTCTCGATCGCATTCACGCCGAGATCAGCGGTCTCTCCGGCGGCGTCGATGCGAATGAACCGGACGAAATCGGGGAGGAGCGCCTCAGAGAAGGTGAACACAACCTCGGTAGGAGCAGCTTCGAGAACTGCGCCATCGACGGGATCGGTGCTGATGAGGTCACTGTGGGCCTGAGCAGGCGCACCGACTGCGGCACCGCCTAGGGCCAGCCCCAATCCGAGGGTGATCGAGGCGATCAGGGCGGTGAGCCGGGAGCGGGGTCGCCGTCGAAGAAATGTCACCCCTCGAGGGTACGCCGAACCCGTGAGGGACGCTGATCCCACCACCAGCCCACCGGCTCGATGAAACGAGCCATGAGGGGAGCCACGGTGGCGGTGATCAGCACGTAGGTGGCGACCAGCGCGTTGAACTGCGGCGGCAGGACTCCTGAGATTGCGACGAGCCCTGCGATGACGATGCTGAATTCGCCGCGGGCACTCAGGAGCGCCCCGGCCCGCAGCTTGCCCACCGTGGTGCCCTGGACGGTCTTCGCGGCGAACCAGCCGGTAGCGAATTTCGTCAGGATGGTGACGATCACCAGGATGATGGCCGGCAGCAAGACCCCCGGGATATCTCCCGGATCGGTCGTGATCCCGAAGTAGGCGAAGAACACTGCGGCGAGCAGGTCGCGCAGCGGATCGAGGCGGCGCCGTGCTACCTCAGCGACCTCATCGGTGAGCAGGAGTCCGACGAGGAAGGCGGCGACAGCCGGGGAGAAGTCGGCGAATCCCGCGATCCCCGCGGCGGCGATAGCGGCGCCGAAGACGAGCAGCAGAAGGGAGACGGGATCACGGGTGTTGAACAGTCTCCGAATCCTGCGCGACCCCCTCATGCTGACCCCGATGACAACCGCGACGACGACGAGAGCGACGGACACGCTGATGAGGCCTGCTGCGAGTCCCGTGCCAGTCAGGATCACGGTGAGGATCGGCAGGTAGGGCGCCATCACGAGGTCTTCGATGATGAGGACGCTCACGACGGGGCGGGTTTCGGGGTTGCGCCGCCAGCGCAGGTCGCGCACGACCTGGGAGATGATGCCCGACGATGAGATGTAGGTGATTCCTCCGAGAGCAACTGCACCGGGAAGTCCCCACCCGAGGATGAGTGCGATCACCACCCCGGGAGTCGCGTTGAGGACGATGTCGACAAGGCCGGTCTTGCCCTGTTGCTTCGCCGTTCGGACTAGTTCGTCTCCGGAGTATTCGAGGCCGAGGAGGAGCAGCAGGATCAGCACACCGAGTTCGGCGACGACCTCGAGGAACCCATCGGACACCTCAACGCCGAATACGCCGCCGTCCCCGAACAGCAGGCCGGCGAGGAGGTAGAGCGGAACGGCTGACATCGACAGCATGTGGGCGACTCGGGCGAGCGCGCCCAGCACGAGCAGGAGTAGCCCGAACTCCAGGAAGAAGGTGGGCAACTCCGAGTTCGCGGTCGCAGCCACGACGTTCACGGCCCCATCCTGTCAGGTGGGAAACCCGTCAGGATGGGGCCGTGACGATGTCAAGGACCAAGGTCCGTGGGTGACGGACCGGGACGCTCGCCTAGAAGGCTTCCTCGGGGAGAGCCATGATCGCGTCATCGGTCGACTCGGCGACAGCACGCTCGGCAGCCAGCAGCGGCAGGCGGTTCTGCGCGAACCACTTCGCCGTGGCGACCTTGCCCTCGTAGAAGTCCTTGTCCCGGCCGGAGGCCCCGGCGTCGAGGGCGGCGATGGCGACCTCGGCCTGGCGCAGTAGCAGCCAGCCGATGACGAGATCGCCGGTCGCCATGAGGAGGCGAGTCGAGTTCAAGCCGACCTTGTAGACCTCGGTCGGGTTCTCCTGCGATGCCATCGCCCACTGACCGAGCGCGGCGACGATCCCCTGAACGTCCTCGAGCGCCTTGCCGAGAATCTCGCGCTCGGCGGCGAGCTGGCCGTTGCCGGCGTCTCCCTTGACTGTCTCGGTGATCTGCGAAGCGAGATAGAAGATCGCCTTGAACTGATCGCGGACCATCTTGCGGAAGAAGAAGTCCAGGCCCTGGAT
>CAZVCZ010000095.1:0-3323 GCA_964626275.1 uncultured Bifidobacteriaceae bacterium
CGGCACTGGCGAGATCCACCACCCCCCACATCGCGCTCTGCCGGCCGACCCGCCTCACGTTCGGCCGACCGGTCCCCGCACCGATGCCCCAGACGACCAATCCGAGGACCGTGCTCGATATGCCCCAAGCACCCAGGATCCGGGTGAGATCGCGTTCAGCGCCTTCGAAGGTGTCGCGCTCCCTGCTCACGCTCCACATCCCCTCCCTGTGCCTCGCTGAGATCGGGCGGTGACGCGGCCACCACCCCTACTGAGTTGATGACAGCGGGTGGCGACAACGGTAGAGGTCAGTGGGCGAATTCGCGGCGGTAGTACTCGAACAGCCAGCCGATGATGCCGAGCATCAGCACCGCCACGCCGAGCACGATGACCCAGACGGCGAACACGAAGCCGAGGGCGGTGAGCATGGCGCCGAGCCCGACCGGTAGCGGCCACCAGCTGTGGGGGCTGAAGAAGCCGTACTCAGGATCGGCCTCGTCGATCTCCGCATCGTCGCGGTCTTCCGGACGGGGGTAGACCCGCTTGGCGGTGTAGAGGATGTAGAAGGCCACCAGGAAGGCCAGCGCCCCGGTCATGACCAGGGCGGTCGTGCCGATCTCATCGCGGCTGAGGTACCAGTAGGCGCCGGAGACGAGGAAGTAGAAGATCGCGCCGACACCGAAGATCCAACCCTCGATCTTCACTGGGCACCGCCCCCATCACCCTGGCGCTCCGTGGGGATGTCCGCCTTCGTCACGGGCCTACCGTCACCGGCGAGAACCTTCGTGAAGGCACCCACCGCGCCAGGCGTGATGTGTTCGGAGGCGAGTTCGGGGTGGTGCATGTCGAAGGCAGGACGCTCCGAGCGGATCCGCGGCAGCGAGGTGAAGTTGTGCCGTGGCGGCGGGCACGATGTCGCCCACTCCAGCGATCCACCCCAACCCCAGGGGTCGTCGACGGTCACCTTCGGTGCGCTGCGCCAGGTCTTGATCACGTTCCAAATGAAGAAGACCGTGGAGAACCCGACGATGAACGAGCCGATCGTGGAGACCGTATTCAGCGTCGTGAAGCCATCGCTTTCGAGGTAATCCCCGTAACGCCTGGGCATACCCTGCACACCCAGCCAGTGCTGGACGAGGAAGGTGGCCTGGAAGCCAATGAACACCAGCCAGAAATGGACGTGGGCCAGCCGCTCGTCGAGCATCCGCCCCGTCATCTTGGGCCACCAGAAGTAGAAGCCGGCGAACATGAGGAAGACGACGGTGCCGAAGACGACGTAGTGGAAGTGAGCCACGACGAAGTAGGAGTCCGAGACGTGGAAGTCCAGCGGTGGACTCGACAGGATGACACCGGTCATACCGCCGAAGAGGAACGTCACCAGGAAGCCGATGGTGAACAGCATCGGGGAGTCGAAGGTGATCGACCCTCGCCACATCGTGCCTATCCAGTTGAAGAACTTCACGCCCGTGGGAACGGCGATGAGCATGGTCATGAGGGCGAAGAAGGGTAGATAGACCGAGCCGGTGACGTACATGTGGTGGGCCCACACTGCAACCGACAGCGCACCGATGGCCATGGTCGCGAGGACGAGTCCCTTGTAGCCGAAGATCGGCTTGCGCGAGAACACCGGGATGATCTCGCTGGCGATGCCGAAGAAGGGCAGAGCGATGATGTAAACCTCGGGGTGACCGAAGAACCAGAACAGGTGTTGCCACAGGATCGCCCCGCCGTTCTCGGCGTCGAAGACCACCGCACCGTACTTGCGATCGATGAAGGCCACCACGAGGGCCGCGGCGAGGATCGGGAAGGCGATGAGCACGAGCACGGCGGTCACCAGGATGGTCCAGGTGAAGATCGGCATCCGGAACATGGTCATGCCCGGCGCGCGCATGGCGAAGATCGTGGTGATGAAGTTCACCGAGCCGAGGATCGTGCCGAGACCGCCCATGGCGAGGCCGAGGTACCACAGGTCAGCACCAGCACCGGGTGTGTAGAGCGCATTGCTGAGCGGCTGATAGGCGAACCAGCCGAAGGAGGCAGCGCCGCCGGGGGTGAGGAAGCCGGCCATGACGACGATGCCGCCGAACAGGAACAGCCAGTAGCCCAACATGTTCAGGCGCGGGAAGGCCACATCGGGAGCACCGATCTGCAGGGGCATGATGACGTTGCCGAAGCCCACGTACAGCGGAGTCGCGAAGAGGAACAGCATGATCGTTCCGTGCATCGTGAACAGCTGGTTGTACTGCTCCAGGGACACGATCTGCAGACCGGGAACCGCCAGTTCGGCGCGGATGACCAGCGCCATGGCCCCGGCGACGATGAAGAAGACGAAGGACGTGATGAGGTAGAGGTAGCCGATCGTCTTGTGGTCGGTGGAGGTGACCCAGTTGACGACGGTGCGACCGAGGTGCGACCGACGCTGCTCCTTGGGGGTCAGCGTCGGTGACGGCGCGGTGGGCGCCGCTGCGGGGGGTTCATTCAGAATGGTCACAGGTTGATCCTCTCTGACGGCCTCTCACCCTCGTAACTCACACGTTCGCTCTCAAGCTTGCCGGTCTGCCCCTTATCCCGCAGGGACTGGATGTAGGCGTCGTATTCGGCGCGCTCGACGACCTTGACGTTGAACAGCATGCGCGCGTGGTCCACCCCGCACAGTTCCGCGCAACGGCCGGCGAAGGTGCCGGTGGTGTCCGGGGTGACCTCGAAGACGTTGACCTTGCCCGGGATGACGTCCATCTTGAACAGCCAGTTGGGCACCCAGAACGAGTGGATGACGTCAGGGGAGGTCAGTTCGAACTGGATCTTCTCGTCGACAGGCAGGACCAGTGTGGGCGGAACCCCCGGGGTGCCGATCTCGTAGACGTCCTCATCGAGGTAGTTGAAGGCCCAGCTCCAGCGGAATCCCACGACGTTGACCGTCTGGTCCTGGTTGTCCTCCACCGCCAGGATCTCCGCCTGGTCACGGGCCGTGAAGAAGAACAGGCCGAGGATCATGATGAGGGGAACGACGGTGTAGAGGAGCTCGAGCGGGATGTTGTAGCGGGTCTGCTCCGGGACGCCGGAATTCTTGCGGCGGCGGTAGGCGACCGCAGCCCAGATCATCAGGCCCCAGGTGACGATGCCCACACCCCAGGCCGCGATCCATGAACCGTTCCACAGGGTCTGGGTGATCGGGGCTTCCGCCGTTGTGGGTTCGGGCAGGTCGAAGAAGAAAGCCTCGTTGGCGGTGCATCCGGAGGCGATCAGAGCCACTCCCAAAACACCCGCGACGGCACCGATCCTGCGCACCGTTCGTGACCGGCTGTGAGACACCACGCACCCTTCGTCGACGACGTCCACTGCTC
>CAZVCZ010000095.1:3333-6365 GCA_964626275.1 uncultured Bifidobacteriaceae bacterium
TCATACAACGGCCCTGCCTACGTCGGGGCTGATGTGCTCCTCACACTAGCGCACCCACCCCTCATGCGGGCCTCAGGGAGCCCCCTGGGCCGATAGCGTGCCGCCATGGTGGACACGCCGTCGATATCGGACCCGAAGTCGCGCCCAGGATTCCTCGATGCCGCTTCAGGATCCTGGCTGAATCCCGGCGGTCGCGAGGCGCTTCTGGCTGCCTTCGAGCGGGGCTGGGCCGACCCGACCCGCCGCTATCGGGAGGGACGGATGTCGGGAATGCTTCTCGACGCCGCCCGAGCCACCATCGCCAGTGCGATGGACCTTCGCCCACCGGAGGTCTCCTTCACCGGATCGGCGACCGACGCCATGCACCGGGCGATCGCCGGCCGGCTCGCCGCGCGTCCCGGCACACTGGTGACCTCGGCCGTCGAGCACAGCGCGATCCTGCGGGCCGGCGATCGCCATGAGGCGTCTGGCGGAGTGGTGGTGTCGGTCGGTGTCGACGGCCTGGGTCGGGTCGACGTAGCGGAGTTCATCGAGGCCGTCCGCCACGAGTCAGTGAGTCTCGCCTGCCTGCAGGCCTACAACCACGAGGTCGGCACGACCCAACCGGTGGACGAGATCCTCGAGGCCTGCCAGGCCGCTGGCGTCCCCCTCCTCGTCGATGCCTCCATGAGCCTCGGCCGCGTGAACACTCCCCCACCGGCAGACCTGCTGGTGGGGTCGGCGATCTCGTGGGGTGGTCCGGCCGGTGTCGGGGTTCTCGGGGTGCGTTCCGGGGTGGCGTGGACCCCACCGGGCCCCTATGACGAGCGCGAGGCGGGTCGGGTGCCCGGACTCCCCGCCGTCGCCACCATCGTGGTGGCGGCCCGTGCCCTCGAATGGGCATTGGCCCAGCAGCCCGATGACGCGTCCCGATGTCGATCGCTACTCGACCACCTGCGCGCGGCGATCCCGCAAGCCATCCCCGGGGTCCGCCACCTCGGCGATCCGAACGAGGGCCTGCCCCATCTGCTCGCCCTGTCGTGCCTGTACACCTCCGCCGACGCTCTCGTCGATGGTCTCGATGAGGCGGGCTTCGCGGTGTCCAGCGGCTCCTCCTGCGTCGCGGACACCCGCCGCCCCAGCCACGTCCTCGAGGCCATGGGAGCGCTCACCCAGGGCAATCTGCGGCTCACCCTGCCTTTGGGATCCGATGACACGACGATCGCCGGATTCGGCGAGGCGCTCGCCGAGGTCATCGCTGCGGACCGCGAGGCTCTGGGCGCCCCGGAGATCGACTCATAACTCCGCCCGCTCCACGATCTCGCTGTCAGCCGACTGGCGGGGAGGCAGTCAGGGCGGGAGGTTGGCCTAGCGCGGACCGCAGCCTGGTGAGGTAGGCCGACCGTGACACGGCGATTGCGCCCAGTGAGGCGAGGTGGTCTGTCACCCACTGGACATCGAGGAGTCGTGGCGCCGGCGGAGCGGCCGCGAGTTTCTCGACCAGGGCGACCAGCGCGACCTTGGAGGCATCCCGGACGAGGTGGAACATCGACTCGCCGGCGAAGAAGCCGCCGATCTCGATGCCGTACAGCCCGCCGACGAGATCGCCATCGGCGGTCCACACCTCCACCGAGTGAGCCCAGCCCATCCGATGCAGTCGTGTATAGGTGTCGAGGAACTCCTCGGTGATCCAGCCATGCTCTCGACGGCCATCCGCACACGCGGCCATGACATCGGTGAAGCAATGATCAACAGTCACGTCGAAGCGTCGACACGATCGACGCAGGGACCGCGAGACGCGCAGCCCATACAGGGGCAGGATCCCGCGGGGATCCGGTGACCACCACCCCAGGGGACCACCGCGATCGACCTCCATCGGGAACAGCCCACGGCGGTATCCGGCGAGCACCGTTCCCGGGGCGAGATCGGCCCCCACGCCGATCAGATCGGTTCCCGGTGGCGCCGACGCAGGGTCGGGGAGCGCCCAGACGGTCGGCTCCGGTTCGACGGGCAACTCTCCAACGGGCGGCAAGGCAGAACCCGGGGATGCGGGTCAGACCCCGACGCCGTCGCGCAGGGTCAGGTGGGTCGTGATGTCCCGAGCGGCCTCCGGGCCGTAGGCATCCTCGAGACGCCTGCGCACATGCGCCGGATCGAGGCGGTACTCCTGCGTTCCCACAGTCTCGATGACGTACGTGGCGAGCATCGACCCGAGTTGAGCACATCGCTCGTCGGACAGGCCGAAGGCAAGACCAGCGAGGAACCCTGCCCGGAAAGCATCCCCCACCCCGGTCGGATCGGACACCGCATCCTCCTGGGGACATCCAACCTCGATGACCGGGTGACCGTTCCGCTCGACCCGCGCTCCCTGATCTCCGAGCGTCGTGATCCGGCAGTGCACTCGATCAGCGATTTCCTCTGCGCTCCAACCAGTTTTCTGTTCGGTCAGCGCAGCCTCATACTCATTCGTGAACAGGTAGGTCGCCCCGTCGATGAGTCGACGAATCTCCGGTCCGTCCATCCGAGCCAATTGCTGGGACGGGTCGGCCGCGAAGGCGTACCCCCGCTGCCGACATTCATCGGTGTGACGCAGCATCCCCTCGGGATCATTGGGACCGATGACGACCAGATCGATGCCACCGAGGCGGTCGTGGACGGGGAGCAGTTCGATATCCCGGGCCTCGCTCATCGCACCGGAGTAGAACGAGGCGATCTGATTCGCATCCTCATCGGTGGTGCAGACGAACCGTGCCGTCTGATGCACCTCGGACACATGGATGCTGTCGATGTCCACGCCGTGCCGCTCCAGCCAGGAGCCGTAGTCGGCGAAGTCCGGCCCGACGGCACCGACGAGCACCGGTTGAAGCCCGAGGACTCCCATGCCGAAGGCGATGTTCGCCGCGACGCCTCCCCGCCTCACCTCGAGGGCATCGACGAGGAAGGACAGGGACACCCGATCGAGCTTGTCGGCTACCAGAGAGTCGGAGAACCGACCCGGGAAGGTCATGAGGTGGTCGGTGGCGATGGAACCGGTGACGACGACATTCACCCGC
>CAZVCZ010000096.1:0-6326 GCA_964626275.1 uncultured Bifidobacteriaceae bacterium
CCGGTGAGCCTCGAGCCCGGTGACGTCTCCTCCCTCGCCCGACCCCACCTGCATGCAGGCCCGGCGATGCTGCGCGGTTTGGCCCATTCCGATGGCTTCGCCGTGATCGAGCCAGGTGGTGGGCAGCGCGGCACCAGCGTCGCAGTGCTGCCCAATCCCACCATCGCCTGACCACCCGGAGTAGCGTCATGGCACGTGGCACGGAGTTGGTTTCGCGAAAATGTCTCCCTGCGCCAGCAGGATGGCGATGCCGACGAGGGCGTCCGGATCTTCCTGCCCTCCCGACGGATGCATCCGGCCCTTCAAATCGGCCTTCGACTCCTTGTCGCCGTCGGAGCACTGTTCGTCACCGCGATCATCGTCTACCTCGAGCGGGACTGCTACGACGACAACGGCCAACTCGGGGCCATCACGTTCATCGACGCTCTTTACTACGCGACCGTGTCACTCTCGACCACCGGCTATGGCGACATCGCCCCGGTGTGCGAGTCAGCACGCTTGGTCAACGTCATCGTCATTACGCCGTTGCGGTTCCTCTTCCTCATCGTCCTCATCGGCACCACCGTGGAGGTCCTCACGAAGCGAACACGCGAGGAGTTCCGTCAGAATCAGTGGAGGCGCAAGGTGCACGACCACACCGTCATCGTCGGATTCGGCGTCAAGGGACGCTCCGCGGCGCGCACACTGCTGGAGAACGGTGTGCGCGCCGACAAGATCATCGTCGTCGCGCAGGATCCCGATGGGATCGCCGATGCGATGCGCATGGGTCTCGCGGCCGTGAAGGGCGACGGACGACGCATCGACATCCTGCGCGAGGCGGCAACTGAACGGGCCCAGCAGATCGTCATCGCGACCGATGAGGATGACACCTCCGTCCTGGTCACACTCACAGCCCGACGACTCGCCCCCGCGGCGAACATCGTCTGCGCAGTCCGCGAATCCTCCAACGCCGACATCCTGCGTCAATCCGGTGCTGACAGTGTCATCCAGACCGCGGAGTCTGCGGGCAATCTCATGGCGCTCACCCTCGTGTCTCCCGAAGCCGGTGACCTCATGGAGGACCTGCTGGAATCCGGCCGCGGACTCGAGATCGTGCAGCGCTCGATCACGAAGGAAGAACTCGGCCTGGCTCCGTCGGAGATCGATACGCAGAGTGAGGTTGTCCTCGCGGTGGTCCGCGATGGAGAGATGCACCGGTTCAATCAGCGGCAGGTGCGAATCCTGGAGCGGCTCGACGAACTCGTCGTGATCCGCGAGGCTGCTACGCGATCCGATGACGACTCCGATCGAGGGACAGCCGGGACGTACTCCAGCGGCGACTGATCACCATCGCCTGGCACACTCGCGTCCTATGCATGCCATCGTCATCGATACCCCTGGTGGACCCGAGGCACTCACCTGGCAGGAGGTACCCGACCCTGTTCCGGCCGCTGGTGAGGTGCTCGTCAAGGTTGCCGCGAGCGCGGTGAATCGGGCTGATGTCCTGCAGCGAAGGGGGTTCTATCCGCCGCCTCCGGGGGCGAGTGCCTATCCCGGACTGGAATGCTCCGGCACGGTGGTCGGTCTCGGTGCCGGCGTGGATTCAGTATCAGTCGGGGACGAGGTGTGCTGCCTGCTCGCCGGCGGTGGCTATGCCGAGTTGGTGGCCGTTCCCGCCGGACAGTGCATGACTATTCCGCGCGGGGTGGATCTCGTGACCGCCGCCGGACTCCCCGAGGTCGCGTGCACGGTGTGGTCGAACCTCGTCATGGTGGCCGGACTCACCCGCGGGGACTGGCTCCTCGTCCATGGCGGTGGCGGTGGGATCGGCACGATGGCGATCCAGGTCGCACGTCTGCTCGGCGCCCACGTCGCCGTGACGGCCGGGTCCCAGGAGAAACTCGACGTCTGCGCCGAACTCGGCGCCGAGGTGTGCGTCAACTACCGCGATCAGGATTTCGTCGAGGTTGTGCGCGCCGAGACCGGTGGTCGCGGTGTCGATGTCGTCCTCGACAACATGGGTGCGGCCTATCTCCAGCGCAATGTCGATGTGCTCGCTCGCGGTGGACGCGTGGTGATCATCGGGTTGCAGGGCGGGGTGAACGGGGAGTTGGATCTCGGAGTGCTGCTGCGCACCTCCGCCTCCGTGCAGGCGACCACGCTGCGGTCTCGACCCCTCGATGAGAAGGCGGAGATCTGCGAGGCCGTCGAGCGGCATGTGTGGCCGTGGATCGAGGCGGGGCTGCTGCGCCCCGTCGTCGATCGAGCGGTGCCGATGTCGAATGCGGCGAGCGCCCACGCGGCCCTCGAGGCCGGCGACATCACCGGCAAAGTCCTCCTCACCCCCTGAATCCGCTCACGAAATGGTCGCCATTTCGTGAGCCAATCGTGGAGATCACGACCATTTCGTGAGCGGATTCCTGGATTGTCGAGCGCCTGTGGATGGCGGACGTGCAGCATGACAGTTTCTGGCACCGTCTCCCGTATGTCTCCGCACACGACCGCGCAACGCATTGGTTCCCTATGCGGAGGTGAACCAGTCTCCATCACCCGCGCGCAGGCTGCCGGCATCACGCGAGCAGAGATCCGCGCGGCGATCTCAGCAGGCACCCTCGAAAGGGTGCGCCACGGAGTCGTCACTGCAGTCGATATCACACCAGCAGACTCTCGAGAGCATGCAATCGAACGCATGCGGGCCTTGATGTGTCGAGTCGACTCCGACCTTGTCATCAGCCATAGCAGTGCAGCTCTCCTTCACAGACTTCCCTTGCCTCCCGGAGTGGACGACACATCAATCCATGTGACGTCTCTGCGCCAAAGACGCTTTCGATTACCCGGAGTGGTCGTTCATGCCGCACGAGGTGATGTGGCTGCACAAATCACGGAAGTCGAGGGAATCCCCTCAACTTCTTACCTGAGAACTGGAATTGACCTCGCCCGTGGACTCACCCTCCGGGCCGCCCTGATTCCTCTTGATGCATCAGTGCGCCGGGCTGTCATCGAAGACCCCTGTCATCAGAAATCTCTCCACGATGATCAACGAGCAGAGTCAGCAATAGTCACCGATCGAGTCCTGCACTCTGTTCAACAACAGGTGGCCAGGTTGCGTTACTGCACCGGCATTGACGGCCTGCGATTTGCCGCTTCGGTCACCTCTCCACTCAGTGAGTCACCATTGGAGTCCGCCTCACGTGGCGACCTCATTGATGCCGGCCTCGCTCCGCTCACCTTGCAGTATCGGTACACCGACGCTGACGGTCGTGATCGTCGTGCAGACATGCTACTTGCAGAGGGATTGATCGGTGAGGCCGACGGAATGGTCAAGTACGACGGCGAAGCGGGAACCAGACGGTTGAAGGAGGAAAAGCTCCGCGATCTCGCCACCGCCGAAGTCGGAATTCGCACACTGCGATGGTCCGCAACCGACGTGTGGTCGCGACGAAACTCCTGGATTCGCCATGTACGTCGGGAGATCTACGCTGCTCGTCGACTTCACCGCAATCCGCTCACCAAATGGTCGCCCTGAGCCGGATGTGCACACCAAATGGCCGCCACTTGGTGAGCGGATTCCCGGGGGTCAGGTGAGGGGGAGGGCGGCGATGCGGCGCACCAGGTACGGCGAGAACCAGCCGGCGTAGCGCTCCTGCAACACCGGATCCCGCCAGTCCGCACCGGTCACGACCCCACGACACGTAGGCGCCTCGCAGAGGCAGGTGAACTCGTCGTAGTCGCTGGCATCGCACATCGCGTAGTCGAAGCTCAACTCCTCACCCGGGTCGATGTCGCGCATCGCCACGAGCAACTGCGAGCCGAGCAGCCCACAATTCGGCGCACAGGAGTGGTTGAGCATGTCACCAGCCTCCGGTGTCGGAGACGACACGAGGAATAGATCGGCGTCGATCTGGATCGAGCGGCTCTGGCGATCATGTGGCAGTTCAGCCAGGTTCGCTCCCGTCATCACCCACCCGCCGAAACAGGCCACGGTCTCCCCAGCCCGAATCGGCTCGACAACGAAGGAACCCCATCCCTTCGACCCCGCGGGGCGCGCCTGCGCCTTGGGTGTCAGCCAGTTGTAATCCAACGAGTGTCCTCTCGACGGTGCCGCTGCGGAATTGACCGGTCCCTGGCCGGTCACGGCAAAGTAGCCGCCGATTGTGCCACGCGAAGATGAACAAAGGCACCCCCGGTGGCACGATTGGGGGCATGGGAGATGAGAACACAGACGAGACGCCGGTGAACACCCTGATCGCCCTCACCTCCGATGACACGTCTGAGGACGACAGCACTCAGAGCATCACCGACCTGGTCTCCCAGCCGGCGAAGGTCATGCGCATCGGGTCGATGATCAAGCAGCTGCTCGAGGAGGTGAAGTCCGCCCCGCTCGACGAGGCGGCCCGAGCCCGACTGCGCGACATCCACGCCCGCTCCCTCTCCGAACTCGAGGACGGCCTCGCCCCCGAACTCGTCGACGAACTCAATCGACTCTCGCTTCCGCTCACCGATGACGATGCGCCGAGCGAAGCGGAGTTGCGCATCGCGCAGGCACAGCTCGTCGGCTGGCTCGAGGGCCTGTTCCACGGCATCCAGACCGCGCTCTTCGCCCAGCAGATGGCAGCCCGGGCTCAGTTCGAGGAGATGCGCCGCCGCGCCGGGTCGCCCCAGGCGATGCTGCCTCCGGGGATGGTCATTTCCGCAGGCGAGCAGCCCGAGGTTGGCGCCGAGCCTGATCGCTCGACGCACGGACCGTACCTGTGATGGCAGCGCAGTGACCCTGGTCGCCTAACCTTGGTCGCATGATCGATCCGAATCTCCTCCGCGAATCCCCCGAGGTCCTGCGCGAATCGCAACGACGCCGCGGAGAAGATGTCGCGATCATCGACACCCTGCTCGATCTCGATGCACGACGTCGCGCCGCTCAGCAGGCATTCGATGAGGTCCGAGCCGAGCAGAAGCAGTTGAGCAAGCGGATCGGTCCGCTGCAGGGCCGCGTCAAGCGCGATCCCGACGATGGTGATGCGAAGGCCGAACTCGACGATCTCATGAGCACAGCCACCGGTCTCGCGGACAAGGTAAAGGCCGCAGATGCTCATGCATCCGCCCTCGCCGCCGAACTCGATGCAGCATGGCTCGAGGTGTCCAACGTCGTCGATGACCGCGCACCGGTCGGCGGCGAGGAGGACTTCACCGTCCTCGAACTCGTCGGCGAACCACGCAACTTCGACGCCGAAGGCTTCGCGGCCCGTGACCATGTCGAACTCGGTGAACTGCTCGGCGCGATCGACATCGAGCGTGCGGCGAAGGTCTCCGGATCGCGGTTCTACTTCCTGACCGGCGTCGGGGCCCTCCTCGAACTGGCCCTGCTCAACCTGGCCGTGTCCCAGGCCAACGCCAACGGTTTCACCCCGGTCATCCCCCCGGTGCTCGTGGCCCCCAAGGCCATGGAGGGCACCGGCTTCCTCGGCCAGGCTGCGGAGAACGTCTACCGCATCGAATCCGACGACATGTATCTCGTCGGCACCGCTGAGGTGCCTCTCGCCGGAATGCACGCGGACGAGATCCTGCCTGTCGATTCACTTCCGCTGCGATATGTCGGCTGGTCCTCCTGCTTCCGGCGTGAGGCAGGGACCTACGGGAAGGACACTCGCGGCATCATCCGTGTCCACCAGTTCGACAAGGTCGAGATGTTCGTGTTCACCACACCCGAGGAAGCAGAGGCAGAGCACGCGCGACTGCTCACCTGGGAGCGCGATTTCATGGACGCCCTGGAGATTCCCTACCGCGTCATCGATGTCGCGACTGGCGATCTCGGTGCGAGCGCCGCGCGGAAGTTCGACATCGAGGCCTGGATTCCCACGCAGGGCACGTATCGCGAAGTGACATCGACGTCGAACACGACGCAGTTCCAGGCCCGCCGCCTCAAGGTCCGCCTTCGTGACGAGGAGGGGACACGTCCCCTGGCCACCCTCAACGGCACCCTGTGCGCGATGCCGCGCATCATCGTGGCGCTCCTGGAGAACCACCAGCAGGCCGACGGGTCGGTCCGGGTTCCTGCTGCGCTGCAACCATTCCTGGGTCGCGATCGCCTCGACCCCATCGGCTAATCGATGTCGCAACTCCGACGACGACTCCTCGTCATCTCCGCCGGCGCCCTCCTGCTCGCCGGCTGCACCGGATCTCCCGAACCTGGGCCCACCTCCGCATCACAGACCGGGACTGCACCATCCCCGTCCACCAGTGCACCTCCCACGCTCTCCCCCAGCCCTGATCCGACCATCGCGCCCGAGCCCGCGCTGGTCATCGGTGGCACATCCCGGGGACGGATGATCTTCGTCCAGCGGGCCGAGGAT
>CAZVCZ010000097.1:0-6249 GCA_964626275.1 uncultured Bifidobacteriaceae bacterium
GCCCGGATCACCAGATCGGTCCCATCGGGGAGTTGACGCAACAGTGGAAGGACTGCCGCACGCAGTTGACGGGTGAGCCGATGCCGGATGACGGAGTTGCCGACCGCGGAGCTCACCGCGAACGCGGCTCGAGCGGGTCCGGGGCGATCGGAGGATGCGCGATGGACGACCAGGAGCGGGGTGCCTCGACGTCGACCGCGGCGCAGGGCCGAGGTGATGTCGCGGCGGTGGGAGAGGCGATGCTCAACTGGCAGCATGGCTGCCTCGAGTCGTGGTGGTGAGGGGCCTCAGGCCGACAGTCGGGCGCGGCCCTTGGAGCGGCGGCCGGAGATGATGGAGCGGCCCGCGCGGGTGCGCATGCGAGCCCGGAAGCCGTGGGTACGGGCCCGGCGGCGATTATTGGGCTGGAACGTGCGCTTCATGGGGCTTCACTCCTGAACTGGCGGGTCACACACAGGGCGCCAATGACGGCACCGATAGCCATCCGAGGATACGGATGTGCTCGCGCGGGGTCAAACCCGGGGGGTCCTCGGTCGCCGCTGTCCACAGGATTTGACCGGGGGCTAGGGAGAACAATCGGGAAGGAGTAGGGTCCGCCGGGTACGCCATCCACACCTGTGGACAGCCTTGTGGGTAGGAGGGGGTGAAGAACGTGGAGTCTGATGTGAACGCACAGTCCGAGGTCAACCTCAGTGAGGTGGACCTATCTGAGATCTGGCCTCGGGCGATCGCGTCCCTGGCCGAATCGAGTCTCACCCCCCAGCAGCGCGCCTTCGTCGCCCTCACCCGCCCGCTCGGCCTCATGGAGGGCACTGCGCTCATCGCTGCCCCCAACGACTTCACCAAGGATGTCCTCGAGACCCGGCTGCGCCCCCTCGTCACCGCCGCCCTAGCGGATGAACTCGGATTCGAGGTCCGCCTCGCTGTCACGGTTGACCCGTCCATCACCGAGGCCCCCGCTGAGGCGGCCGTCGATGAAGTCGCCGATGCCACCTATCCAGAGCCCGCGGTCGAGGCTGAGGCACCCGCCGATCGCGAACCACGTCCCGGCACCGGATCACCCAGTTCGAACACCGGCGAGGGCCGGCTCAACGACAAGTACACCTTCGACACCTTCGTCATCGGTTCCTCCAATCGGTTCGCCCACGCCGCTGCCGTCGCTGTCGCAGAGGCTCCGGCGAAGGCCTACAACCCGCTGTTCGTCTACGGCGGATCCGGCCTGGGCAAGACCCACCTGCTGCATGCGATCGGGCATTACGCCCGCACCCTGTTCAAGGGCACCCGGGTGCGCTATGTCAGCTCGGAGGAATTCACCAACGAGTTCATCAACTCAATCCGTGACGACAAGGCGGCGATGTTCCAGCGGCGCTATCGCGATGTCGACATCCTGCTCGTCGACGACATCCAGTTCCTGTCCGGGAAAGTGCAGACCCAGGAGGAGTTCTTCCACACCTTCAATACCCTGCACAACGCGAATAAGCAGATCGTCATCACCTCCGATCTCGCTCCAAAACAGTTGCAGGACTTTGAAGATCGGATGCGGTCTCGCTTCGAATGGGGACTCACCACCGACGTTCAGCCACCCGACCTCGAGACCCGTATCGCCATCCTGCGCAAGAAGAGCGCGCAGGAACGACTCGTCGCTCCCCCCGAGGTGTTGGAGTTCATCGCCTCGAAGATCTCCAGCAATATCCGCGAACTCGAGGGTGCGTTGATCCGCGTCACTGCTTTCGCCTCGCTGAATCGTCAGCCCGTCGATCTCGCCCTCGCCGAACTCGTCCTCAAGGACCTGTTCCCCTCCGAGACCGGACCGGAGATCACCGCCGCCCAGATCATGACCACCACGGCGGCCTATTTCGGGGTCAGCGTCGACGATCTGTGCGGCACCTCCCGCTCCCGCGTCCTCGTCACCGCGCGACAGATCGCGATGTACCTGTGCCGGGAACTCACCGATTTGAGCCTGCCGAAGATCGGTCAGGCCTTCGGGGGACGCGACCACACCACCGTCATGCATGCCGACCGCAAGATCCGCCAGCTCATCGGTGAACGGCGCAGCCTTTATAACCAGGTCGCCGACCTCACCGCCCGAATCAAGTCCCAGTCCCGCTGACCCTGTGGGCTTCTCATCCTGTGGCCCAGGCTGTGTTCTCCCTGTGGTCAACACGGGAACGACGGCATTGCGGTCACTCGATCTCCACGGTCCTCCACCGACGGACGGGCTTCCATCCACCCACTGTCCCCAGCCGGAAATAGGCTCTGACGTGGGAAAACACCCGGTTATCCACGGTATCCACGACCCCTATGACGATGACGAGAACTACCACCGGATGACTCAACCCCCATGTCCAGGCCTGGGGACGATGTGGAGTGAGTAGCCGGATCGGGCTACGTGGTGGCAGGATGACGCTTCCGAACACGGTGGGAAGGTGGACGTTGTGAAGGTCCGGATCGAGCGTGACGTGCTGGCCGATGCGGTCGCATGGGCGGCGCGCACCCTGCCGAGTCGACCCTCGCTACCGATCCTCGCCGGATTGCTCATCGAGGGCACCGGGGACAGCGTGGTGATGTCGGGATTCGACTACGAGACATCCGCCCGGGTGGAGGTCTCCGGGGATGTCGCCGATGCCGGCACGTCCCTGGTGTCGGGCAGACTCCTCGCGGATATCGCGCGAGCCCTCCCGGCCCAACCGGTTGAACTCGCCGTCGAGGGCACCCGCCTTGTCGTGCGCTGTGGGCGATCATCGTTCACGCTGCCGACCTTCCCGATCGAGGACTATCCAGCGTTGCCGGCGATGCCCGGATCAGCTGGAAGCATCCCGGGCGCAACCTTCGCCGCCGCAGTGGCACAGGTCGCTATTGCCGCCGGCCGCGACGACACACTGCCCACCCTCACCGGTGTGCGGGTCGAGGTCGATGGGGACACCGTCACGCTCGCGGCTACCGACCGCTATCGCCTAGCGATGCGTGAAGTCTCGTGGTCCCCGGCGCGCACCGGGCTCGATGTCCAAGCACTCGTCCCCGCGCGAACCCTCGCCGACACCGCGAAGTCACTGGCTGGCGCAGATGTCGTGCACCTCGCTCTCGCCGAGGGAGCCGAAGGGCTGATGGGATTCGAGGGTGATGGGCGGCGCACCACTACACGCCTGCTCGATGGAGAGTTCCCGAAGTATCGCTCGCTGTTGCCGAGTGAGACCAACACCCTTGCCTCGATCGACACCGCCGATCTCGTGGAAGCCGTGAAGCGCGTCGCCCTCGTCGCCGAACGAAACACCCCGTTGCGACTGGTGTTCTCCGGGTCCGAGGTGGTCTTGTCGGCGGGCACGGGTGATGAGGCTCAGGCGAGTGAGGCCGTGGAGTGTTCACTCGAGGGTGACGATGTCGAGATCGCCTTCAACCCGACCTATCTCCTCGACGGCCTCGGTGCCCTCGACGCACCCGTGACCAGGATGAGCTTCACCCAGTCCAGCCGACCGGCCGTCCTCACCGGCGCGGCCGACCATGGTGCTGCGGCACAAGAGGAATACCGCTACCTGCTCATGCCCATCCGTCTCGCCGGATAGTCCCGGATAGTCTCTGCGGCTCTCCTGTGTCGAGCCTGCACGTTCGCCATCTCAGCCTCGTCGACGTCCGCAACTATGTCACCGCCGAGATCGACTTCCCGCCGGGGCCGATTGCTCTCGTCGGTCCGAATGGACAGGGCAAGACCAACATCGTCGAAGCGATCGCGTATCTGTCGACATTGAGCAGTCATCGGGTGGCGAGTGACGCCCCCCTCGTGCGAACGGGCGCCTCCTCGGCGCGGATCGCTGCGGATGTGGTGCGCGATGACAGATCTCTCCGGGTGGAGATCGAGATCATCCCGGGATCGAGCAATAAGGGTCGCATCAACAACGCACCGGTGAGCCGGCCGAGAGAGATCCTCGGTGTCGTGCGGACTGTCGTGTTCGCACCCGAGGACCTCGCCATCGTCAAGGGTGATCCGGGAGATCGACGGCGACTCCTCGACGACCTCATCGTGCAGCGATCCCCTCGGCTGGCGGGAGTGCGTTCGGATTATGACCGGGTCATCAAGCAGCGCAACGCTTTATTGAAATCCGCAGGTGTCGCTCGTCGGATCGACATGGAGGCGGTCGACGCCACGTTGTCGGTGTGGGATGAGCAACTCGCGGCGTTGGGCAGTCAGATCATGGTCGCTAGAGCCGATGCGATCGACACGCTTCGCCCCCTCGCGCAGCAGGTCTATGCCGAGATCGCCCCCGCGTCGACTGACCTGGGGATGACCTATGTCACCAGTCTTGGCGAGCTAGCTTCGACTGATCTGGAGCAGACCGAGACCCTGATTCTCGACGCGGTGAGGGCGCGGCGGAAGGACGAGCTCGACCGTGGGGTCACCCTCATCGGACCGCATCGCGATGAACTAGCCCTCACCCTCGGGGACACCCCGGTGAAGGGCTACGCCTCCCACGGCGAATCGTGGTCGGTGGCCCTCGCACTTCGGCTGGCAACCTACGACCTACTCGATGCTGAGCAGGCCACCCCGATCCTCATCCTTGATGACGTCTTCGCTGAACTCGACGCCTCCCGCAGAGCCCACCTCGCCCATCGGGTGGCCGATGCTCCGCAGGTGTTCATCACCGCGGCGGTGGGCGATGATGTCCCAGGAGAGGTGACATCCACCTGGTTCGATGTCCGCAAGGACGATTCGGGGTGTGCGGAGGTGACGCGGCGTGGCTGATCAGCCGGATCCTGCCGAACCGGCCGTCACCGAGGAGGCCTCCCGAACGATGCTCGCGCGGGCCCGATCGACCGCGCGCAGCCGACCGGTCACCACGAAGCCCAAGGTCAGGCCCGAGCAGCGCAGCTCCTCCCGCCCCGATGGACGCGACCCCCAGACCGCCGATCAGGTCCTCAGCGACTGGTTACGCGACACCGGCTATGAGGAGTCGGTCGCCGCCGGCGGAGTCGAGGCGCACTGGGAGACCATCGTGGGGGCCGATGTTGCGGCCCATGTCCGCTGCGAGCCCACCGACACCACGGAGGGCCGGGTGCTCATCCTGCGAGCCGATTCCACGGCCTGGGCTACCCAGATCCGCCTCCTTCTTCCCGAGATCCGCCGCCGAATCACCGCGGTGATCGGCCGGCCGGTGGAGGACACGATCAAGGTCGTGGGGCCGGCTCCGCCGAGGCGGGCGCCGGGTGGATTGCGGGTCCCGGGGCGCGGTCCGCGGGACACCTACGGCTGAGCGCCCCTGCTGGGCGAGAACGGATTGAGGCTCAGGGCGCGTACCTGTGGTTGTCCCCACGGGGAATGGTCCGCGCACGGTATCCCCAGGGGCGTGTGAGAGGCGGTGTAGTGGCGTTTAGGCAGGTAGACTGCCGGTAACTATTGATCTTGTCCGATCGGAGGGATTGGGTGTCCTACGACGCCAGTGCGATCACGGTTCTCGAGGGTCTCGATGCCGTGCGCAAGCGCCCCGGTATGTACATCGGCTCGACCGGCGAGCGCGGCCTGCACCACCTGGTCTACGAGGTGGTGGATAACTCCGTCGACGAGGCGATGGCCGGCTACGCCAGCCAGATCACCGTCACGCTGCGCGCCGATGGCGGGGTCACCGTCGTCGATGACGGCCGTGGCATTCCCGTCGATGAGCATCCGGTGGAGAAGAAGCCGGCTCTCGAAGTCGTGCTCACCGTGTTGCATGCGGGCGGCAAGTTCGGTGGCGGTGGCTACCAGGTCTCCGGTGGCCTGCACGGTGTCGGTGTCTCGGTCGTCAACGCACTGTCGACCCGGCTCGATGTGGAGGTCTGCCGCGATGGCTTCGTGTGGCGTCAGTCCTTCGATCACGGAGTGCCGACCGCGCCGTTGGAGCAGGGTCCGGCGACGGATGCTCATGGCACGACCATCACCTTCTGGGCCGATCCCGACATCTTCGAGACTACCCACTACGACATGGCGACCCTCGCCCGACGATTCCAAGAGATGTGCTTCCTCAACCGCGGCCTGTCGATCACCCTTGTTGATGAGCGACCACGAAGTGCCGAGGAGGAGGCGTCGGATAATCCCGAGCCGACGACGGTGTCGTATCAATACGAAGGCGGCATCTCCGACTTCGTCCGCCATCTCAACGCGAGCAAGGGTGTAGGCAACCCGACCGTCATCGAGATCGGCAACGAGATCGACGGCGATGGTGAGGTTCAACGGATGGCTGCCGAGGTGGCGATGCAGTGGAACTCCGGGTTCGCCGAGAG
>CAZVCZ010000098.1:0-6154 GCA_964626275.1 uncultured Bifidobacteriaceae bacterium
ACCTCGTCGCCCGCGGTGGTCGCTGCCTCAACTGACTCGGCGAACACCTCGACCGCGCTGCTGTGGTCACCAGCCTGGTCAAGCGCTGTGGCGAGCGCACCGAGCAGATCAGCCTCCAGGCCAGCGTCGACCTCACCTCGGGCACGCAGGGTCCGGGACGCTGACACCGACTGCCGCAACACCTCGATGGCACGGGCATGTTGACCATCGACCGCGAGACGCTCGGCGAGACCCGGACCGGCGAGTGCCACGGCACGATCCTCGCCCAGTGCTGCGAACTCCTCGAAAGCCTGAGTCAGCGTCATCAGTGCGTCTGCGTCGCGTCCCGTTCCCGCCAGGGCGGCTCCGAGCACCTGGCGCACACGAGCCTGGAGTCCCGGGTCATCATCGGAATCGCGCAGCAGCATGAGCGATTCGCGGACCGCCTCGTCGAAGCGACCGTCATCGACCAGGAGCACACACTGTTCGTAGCGAGCGTCTCGGCGGTCGGTGTCGGAGAGGCGAGTGTCGCGGACTGCACGTTGCGTCGCAGCGAGCGCCTCTGGCCCGCTTCCGTCGGCGCGTGCCAGCCGGTCGCTGATGGTGTCGAGGGCCTTGCGTAGATCCCGTCGACGCCAACCCCGGGTGAACGGCCGGGCTGCCTCGATGGCAGCACGAGCGTCGGTCGACCGTCCCAGTTGCTCATAGGCACCGGCCTGGCCGACGCGCACCCAGGCTTCCAGGGTGTCGAGGTCCCCCAAGTTCTCTCCCGGCGGCGCCAGGGACAACGACGCCATACTGAGCAGACGCATGTGCTCGTGGTGGCCGTCAGCACGCAGTAACTCGACGAACTCGCTCGCTTCGGAGAAGTCCGCGAGTGCCTCGTCCGCGCGACCGAGCACGAGCAGCGCGTGACCCGCCTGGGTCGCGGCGAGCGCGACGGCGAAGGAGTGCCCCTGAGCCCGAGCTGCCTGAGCATCGGCTCGGGCCTGGGCGAGCGCTTGCTCCGCCGGATGGAGGTCGCCGTCGTCGTCCGGTGGCTGGGACATCACCCCAGCATGCCCGATGCTGATCGACAGCGAAGCAGGTGTCTGGGGAAGATTTTGTGAGGACCTGATCGGAGGTCTCGGTAGTGCCAATGTAAGAGGTCTGTAAGAAGACCGTTCACGGATCACTTTCGGGGAACAAACCGCTGCCGCCTGGGCGTCCAATAGGACGTAGTGACCACCCCCGCGCGCTCGGGGCGATCCGCCAGGAGGCATTGTGAGTACCGTGCACCCGACGAACCCGTACGGCATCCGTGACGAGGACGGCTCGAGGGCTTCTTCCTGGGCCCAGCAGCCGGGACCCGGTTGGGCAGAGCAGCCTGCATCGGCCCCTGCGGAGGAGTACGTCGATCCCTACGCCCAGGCGTATGGCGCGCACGACCCCTACGCCGGTTCCTATGGCTCCGGCTATGGCTACACCTGGCCGTCCGCGCCCGCAGCCCCTACGCCCCCGGCGGTGCCGCGGCGGAAGTCCTCCGGTGGCGATAGCCGATGGGTCGGGATCGGTGCGGCGATTGCCGCGACGGCCCTGGTAGCCGGCACGGTCGGCGGTGCTGTGGGGTTCACCGCCGCGCGACTGACGGCCCCTGAGTCGACCACGACCATCATCGATGGGGGTGGATCGGCTGGGACAGCGCAGCCGCCGAGCCCGGTCGCGAACAATTCCATCGCGGGGGTGGCCGAAGCGCTGCAGCCCTCGGTCGTGCAGTTGAACGTCTCCGGCAACGGATCAGCGGGGACAGGCTCGGGCTTCGTCATCCGAGAGGACGGCTACATCCTCACCAATAACCATGTCACCTCGGGTGGATCCTCGATCGAAATCTCCTTCGCGGACGGCTCGACAGCTCGCGGTGAATTGATCGGTGCTAATCCTGGCTATGACCTCGCCGTGGTGAAGGTCGACCGCACCGGGCTGCCCGCGGTCACCCTCGGCTCATCGGAGGCGCTCAAGGTAGGCGACACCGCGATCGCGATCGGCTCCCCGCTCGGTCTTCAAGGAACGGTCACCTCGGGCATCGTGAGCGCCCTTGATCGCCCGGTCACCGCGGGTGGCCAGGGCGAGACCGCGTTCATCAATGCGATCCAGACCGACGCAGCGATCAACCCGGGTAATTCCGGTGGGCCGCTCGTCGATGGCACGGGGGCGGTGATCGGAGTCAACTCCGCGATCGCCACCCTCGGCAGTTCCTTCGGCGGTCAGGTCGGCTCGATCGGTCTCGGATTCGCGATCCCGATCGACACCGCCGCACGCATTGCCAGCGAGATCATCGCGACCGGGACCTCGTCCACGCCGATCATCGGTGTCACCTTGGACATGGCCTATGCGGGTCCTGGCGCGCGCGTGAACGGGGTCACCCCGGACGGCCCGGCGGAGGTAGCCGGGCTGCAGGCCGGCGATGTCATCACCGAACTCGATGGCGATCTGGTGGCTGATGCCACCGACCTCATCGTGGATGTCCGCTCGCTCGCACCGGGCGACACGGTCACCCTCACGGTCGAGCGCGACGGGGCAACCCGGACCGTGACGGTAACGCTGGGGGCTCAACAGGATTAATCGCCTGGCACGCGGTACCCAGCTGGCCCGCGCCGGACACTCACCCCCCGTAGTGTCCGGCGCGGTGTCCTGGTCCTCTGCGGTGGACGGTGCCTGACGGGATCAGGTGACGAGCGCCGCAACGCCACCACGACGCGAGTCACCGATCGCTTCGGTCCTGCCATCGGCGGCGAGGCGAACCGCGTGAACTCCGCCGAAGAACAGATCCCGAGTGGGCCATGCTCGGATGGTGCCGAGATCCGCCCAGGATTCTCCAACGGTGGGATCGATCCCCGGTTCGACCTCGACTCCGGTTTCCGTGGCGTGTAAGCGCGAGCCTGTGACGGCGTCGGCGAGAGTGTCCTGGGCATCGATCAGTCGCAGGAGCACGGCGACATGCGCCGACCGGATGCGCTCGCTTCCGCCGCTTCCGAAGGTGGTGAGGGAGCCATCAGCCAGGCGCACCACTGTCGGCGTCATCATGGAGCCCATGCGTCGCCCGGAGGGCTGAGCATGCAGACCCAGGGGGTTCAAGTCCTCCTCGCCGAGCATGTTGTTCAGCTGGACTCCGTCGACGACGGTGCCGGAGGCTGATCCGTTAGAGGTGGTGCACGTCACCAGGCACCCGGAAGAGTCGATGACCGAGATGCTGGTCGTTCCTCGAGACACCTGCGTGCCGGCATTGGCCCGGTCGCGCTCTCGTTGGCGTCGTGTGGCGTTGCGCAGGGAGGTGGCGACTGTGCCCCAGTCGATCTGCGCTGATGGCGGGATCTGGCCGAGGGCCTCCAGCACTATCGCTCCGCCGAATGACGGCGGGGGATTCGTCCACACCTGCGCGCCCTCTCGCAGCATTGTCAATCCCTGCCGACGAGCAGCGGTGTAGTGGTGCAGGTCCTCAGCGGTGACCAGCCCGCCATGCGTATTCATGCGCTCGAGGAGCGGCGCGGCGAAGATCGGTGAGGTCATAGTCGCACCTGCGCCTACGGCCTCGAGGAGTGCGGCATAGCCCGGATTGTGGAAGTGCCCGTCCTGCAGGGCACGGGCATAGAGCCGCTCGCTGTCCGGTGTCACAGCCAGGACACCGGCGACGAGGCGGATGAAATCCTGCTGGATCGGGTCGAGGATCAGCCCCTGCTGAGCAAGCCGGCGAGCCGGCGCGACGACCGCATCCAGCGGAAGATGCCCCCACATGGTGTGTGCTGTCAGATAGCCGGCGAAGCATCCGGGAACGGCGACCGAGCCCCAACCGGCGTGGAAGACCTGCTCTGCCTGGGGGGAGTCGGCAGTGCCGAAGATGACACGGACGCTGGTCATCTCGGCCTCGCGCGGAGGAACCCCAAGCCCGGGGGTGTTGACGAAGAAATCGAGGTAGTCCGGCTCGCTCGTCCCTTCGGTCCGGACGAGGAACCCACCACCCCCGAGGCTGGTGAGCACAGGCTCGGCCACAGCGGCGGCGAGCATGCCGGCGATCGCGGCATCGATGGCATTTCCGCCCGTAGCGAGGATCTCGGCGGCCGCTGCTGCCGTGGCCCGCGAGCCGGCGGCCACCACGGCGCTGCCAGGCGGGCCGGTGACGCTTTCGGCGAGATCGATTCGTCCGGACACCCCCCGCACGCTAGTGCCGACGCCTACCCTGGAGGAATGGCACTGGAATTCCACTCCTCTGCGACCGCCAGTCTCGGGATCGAACTCGAGCTCGGTCTGGTCGACCTGGAGAAAGGTGACCTGGTCTGCAGCGCGTCGGAGGTGCTAGCCGAACTCGGTGCCGGACACCCCGAAGGTGAGCATCCCAAGATCAAGCATGAGCTCTTCGAGTCCACGGTCGAGGTCATCACGGGAATCTGCACGACCGTGGCCGAGGCACGAGCGGATCTCGCCGAGAGCATCCGCGAACTGGACGTGCAGTGCGCGAAGCGAGGGATCGGTCTGGTCGGCCTGGGCCTCCATCCGTTCAGCAACTGGCACGACCTCACGCGCAGCCCCGGGGAGAGATACGAACGTCTCGTTGAGCGGATTGCCTGGCCCGCTCGACGTCTGATGACCCACGGTATGCACATCCACGTGGGCGTGCGATCAGGGGAAAAGGCGATCTCGACCGTCAACACGCTCAGCGGCTATCTGCCGATCTTCCTTGCCCTGTCCGCATCGAGCCCGCACTGGCATGGTCAAGACACGGGGCTGGCGTCAGCACGCACCAAGGTGTTCGAGGCGATGCCGACGACGGGATTGCCGCCGTACCTCGCGAACTGGACGGACTTCAACTCTTTCCTGGACACGCTGATCGCTGCGGGATCGATCGAGACTGTGCGCGAAGTGTGGTGGGACATTCGTCCTCATCCGGGATTCGGCACCGTTGAATTGCGAATGTGCGACGCGACGCCGACGCTGCGCGAAGCAGGCGCGATGGCGGCGCTCGCCCAGTGCCTGGTCCAGTGGTGCGATGACGTCATCGACTCGGGGGAGTCGCTCCCTGTGCCGAAGGAGTGGGTGCGGCGGGAGAACAAGTGGCGGGCGACGCGTTTCGGAGTCGACGCCGATCTCGTGATCGATGATGCGGGTGCGACGAGACCGTTGCGTCAGGTCACGACCGATCTCGTCGCCGACCTGATGCCCATCGCGGAGCGTCTGGACTGCGTGGCTGATCTTCAACAGGTCATCGTGATTCTCAACACCGGAGCGAGTTATGAGCGACAGCGGGATCTGCTCGCGGGCGGGGCGACGCTGGAGGACCTTGTCGCTCAGGCCTACCGTGAGTTGCAGGAGGATCTCGTGACGGATGGGAGTGCGACGGCGTGAAGGACATGGTGAGCGCGTTCGTGGGAGCGCGTGAACATGAATTGCGCGCCTTTCGCCGGCGACTGCATGCCCATCCCGAATTGTCCTGGCAGGAAACGGCCACGACCGACGCGATTGTCGAGCGACTGCGGGTCGCCGGGCTCGATCCGATCATCCTGTCCCGAGGCACGGGTGTGGTGTGCGACATCGGGGTGAGCGAGGACAAGCCGCTCATCGCTCTCCGGGCGGATATCGATGCGCTCGCAATGTCGGATCTCACCGAGAGCGAGTACCGCTCCCGCGTTCCGGGAGTCGCTCACGCGTGCGGCCATGACGTCCACACATCGGTGGTGCTCGGCGCGGGACTGGTTCTGCGGGCTCTGTCGGAACGCGAACCGCTTGATGTTGGTGTCCGCCTGATCTTCGAGCCCGCGGAGGAGACCATGCCGGGCGGGGCCCTTGACGTCATCGAGGAGGGCTGGCTCGAGGGAGTCGATGCGATCTATGGGGTGCACTGCGACCCACGCCTCGATATCGGGCAGATCGGATTGCGTGAGGGTGCTCTCACTGCGGCTAGCGACGTGATGGAGATCGAAGTCTTCGGCCCTGGCGGTCACACCGCTCGACCGCACCTCACCATCGACCTCACTCGAGTGATGGGGCGCGTGTTGACCGATCTCCCCGACGCTGTGGTGGCCGCGGCGGATACGTCAGAGCAGGTGACCGTCGTTTTCGGTGCGGCGCACGCAGGAGATGCGGCGAACGTCATTCCCGCTCGGGCTGTCCTCCGCGGGTCGGTCCGAACTGCTGACGCCGAGGT
>CAZVCZ010000099.1:0-6055 GCA_964626275.1 uncultured Bifidobacteriaceae bacterium
CAGTGCGTTGGGGTAGCCGGCGATCCAGCCGACCGCACCGGCGAGGGCGAGTTCGAGCACGACGTCGTCCGCTCCGATGAGCAGATCGAGGCCGGGGGCCAACTCGGCGATCTCATAGGCCCGGCGCACATCGCCGCTGAACTCCTTCACCGCCTTGATGTAGCCCTCGCCGTACAAACGGGCCAGGACATCGGGGGTGAGATCGACCTTGGTGTCGAAGGGATTGTTGTAGGCGACGATCGGCATGCCAGCCTCAGCGACCTCGCGGTAGTGATCAACCACGATGCGCTCATCGGCGCGGTAGGCATTCGGTGGCAGCAGCATCACTGCGGCCGCACCCGCCTCGGCGGCCTGCTCTGTCCAGCGACGGGATTCGCCCGAGCCATAGGCCGCGACACCGGGCACCACAACCCCGCCCACGGCGCTGGCAGCCGCCACGGCGGTGGTGACGACCTGGGCACGCTCGGCATCGGTCAGGGTCTGGTACTCCCCGAGGGAGCCATTGCACACCACGCCATCGGAGCCGTGCGTGCACAGCCAGGTGACGTGATCGGCATAGCGGTCGAAGTCGACCGAACCGTCGGGGGCGAAGGGCAGGGCGGTGGCGGTGAGGATGCCACGCCACGGAGTCGTGTTCGTCATAGTGATATATTACATACTACATTCGTCGGAAGCTCCCGGGGGTCATCCCGAGGACCGACTTGAACTGCCGGGTGAAAGACGCCTGGTCATAGAATCCGCAGGCCGCAGCAATCTCCCCCGCGCTCTTGTCTGTCGTGCTGAGCAGTCGGGCGGCATGCTCGACGCGCAGTCGCTGCAGCAGCGCTCGTGGGCTCAAGCCCAGCGTCCGGCGACACAAACGCTCCAGTTGGGTCGTCGACAGTCCTGCCTCCTCAGCGATCTGACTCACTCTCCACGACTCATCGATGCGCCGCCTCACCGTCGAAAGTGCCTGCGCCAGACCAGCATGCGCTCCATCCATCTGAGCATGCAAGTCCACTGAGAGCACCGCGATGCCACACACCTCGCCGCTGTCGTCCACGAGTCGAGTCTTCGAGGTGAGGTACCACCCGAGACGTCGATCAGCACGCACGATGAGTTCCAGATGGCCGGCCAGCGGTTCGCCTGTCGCGAGAACCTCGTCGTCCTGCGCGGCATAGGACTCCGCGAGCTCTGGAGTGAAGAAGTCCGTCACCCGTCCCCCGATGATGGACGCAGCTGGACGCCCCACCCGTTCGGCGAAACCGGAGTTGACGTAGACATAACGTCCCTGGAGGTCCTTCGCCGAGGCCATGACCTGCGGGAGCCCATCGACGAGTTGCACGAAAGACGTCAGCGCCCTGCTGGAAATTTGTATCCATTCGACCGCCATGGGGTCACTGTGGCACAAGACAGCCCCCGTGGACAGGTGGTGTCCTGAGCACCATGACCGCCGACGTCTCCGCGCCTGTCGCGCAGCCCACGAATGTTCCCGCCAGCGCCTCCCTGCCCGGTGTCTCACCGGATGCCGCCGAGGCGCGCGCCACGACCCTGCTCGCTCGGGCGCAGGCGCAGACGACCCGCGCCGAGCGCCGCAGTGCGCGCCGCCTGGGACGCCTCATCAGCGACGATGACGGCCGCGATCTGCTGCTCGATCTCACCGACCAGGTCCTGCGCATCCGTGATCGCAGGCGCGCTGCCCGCCGGCTGCGCGATCTCGTGCGTGCCGGGGTCCCGCGATCCCTCGGTCTCATCGACGGCATGGGGCTGCGCATGCTCGGCGCCATCGCGCCCTACGCCCCACGCGTCGCCGAATGGGCCGTCGACTGGCGCGTCGGCTCCGAGACCGAGGGCGTCATCCTGCCGGCTGAGGATGCCCCGTTCGGTCGCTACGTCGCGCAGCGCACCGCGGATGGCTTCAACCTGAACATCAATGTGCTCGGCGAGGCAATCCTCGGCGACGATGAAGCCGACACCCGCTTCGAGATGGTGGCAGCGCGGCTGCGCCGACCCGACGTCAACTACGTGTCGGTCAAGATCTCAGCACTCTGCGCGAATCTCGACGTCCTTGCCTGGGACGACTCCATGGATCGCATCGCCGATCGACTCGCCGCGCTCTACCGCATCGCTGCCGCGCACGACTCCTTCGTCAACCTCGACATGGAGGAGCATCGCGACCTCGACCTCTCGGTGGAGTCCTTCATTCGCGTTCTCGACATGCCTGAGTTCCAGCATCTGCCGGCGGGCATTGTGCTCCAGGCTTATATTCCCGACTCCCACGACGCGCTGCGACGTTTGTGCGACTGGGCGAATGAGCGACACGCTCGTGGTGGCGCCGGGATCAAGATCCGCATGGTCAAGGGCGCGAATCTGGCCATGGAGCAGGTCGAAGCCGAACAGCGCGACTGGCCGCAGGCGCCCTACTACTCCAAGGCAGACGTCGACGCGTCCTACAAGCTCATGCTGCACAACGCGATCACCTGGTCGAATCCTGGTGCGGTCCGCCTCGGCATCGCCTCACACAACCTGCTCGATGTCGCCTGGGCGCTCACCGTGCGAGATTCACTCGCCGATCCCAGCCAGATCGAGATCGAGATGCTCGAGGGGATGGCACCCGCCCAGTCACGTGCGGTGCGTGACGAGGCCGGCTCACTCTTGCTCTATTCCCCCGTCGTCGAGAAGCGCGATCGCGATGCCTCCATCGCCTATCTGTCCCGTCGACTCGACGAGAACTCCGGCCCGGAGAACTTCCTGCGCGCACTGTTCGATCTCACCCCCGACTCGCCAGCCTGGCAGCGCGAGATCGAGCGGTTCCGCGCATCCTTGGCCCGCACCGACCAGATCGAGACGACCTCCCACCGGGTGCAGGATCGACGCACTGAGCGGATCACCTTCCTCAGCGATGGTTCCTTCGCGAACGTCGCCGACACCGACTTCACCACACCCGGCAACCGCGCCTGGGCCGAGCAGGTGCTCGCCACACCCACACCTGCCGCGCCCGACCTCGTCACCACGGTCGAGGATGTCGACGCTCTCGTGTCCCGGGCCCGGACCGCACAGCAAGCATGGGCGACCACGAGCTGGCAGGAGCGCCGCGATGTGCTCGCCCGCATCGCTGGCGTCTTCGCCGAGCGACGCGGACAGTTCCTCACCGCCATGGCCACCACGACAGGCAAGACCCTGCGCGAAGGTGATCCGGAGTTCAGCGAGGGCATCGACTTCATCACCTACGCCGGCCAGTTGACGCTCGAACACGAGCGGCGCAGCGCGCAGATGACTTGGACACCGCATCCGCTCACCGTCGTGGCCGGGCCCTGGAACTTCCCGCTCGCGATCCCGACCGCCGGGCTCGTCCATGCGTTGGCCGCCGGCGGCGCAGCAATCCTGAAGCCGGCACCCGAGGCCCGGGTCGTCGGCGCGGAGATCGTCGCGGCCTTCGAAGCAGCCGGTGTTCCCGAAGGCCTGATTCAACTCGCCTGCACTCCTGACAACGAGGTCGGCCAGCACCTCATCACCCACGATGACGTCGACCAGGTGATCCTCACCGGCAGCCTTGCCACGGCGGAGTTGTTCCACGGCTGGAAGCCCGATCTGGCGCTGCGCGCGGAGACCTCGGGCAAGAACGCCCTCGTCATCACCGCAGCCGCCGATCTCGATCTGGCGATCAAGGATCTCGTGCGTTCGGCCTTCGGTCACGCCGGCCAGAAGTGCTCCGCGGCCAGCCTGGCGATCGTCGAGGCGAGCGTCTACGACGACCCGAGCTTCGCGACCCGCGTTGCCGATGCTGCACGCAGCATGGCCGTGGGTGTTGCCACCGATCCCGCCACGATCATCGGCCCGGTCATCAACGAGCCCAGCGGATCACTCCAGCGAGCGCTCACCACCCTCGAGCCCGGCGAGTCATGGCTGGTCGAGCCTCACCAGGTCGGCACCACCGAATTCGGCGGAACGGTCTGGACACCGGGTGTGCGCTGGAACGTCCAGCCCGGCTCCTGGTTCCACCTCACCGAGTGCTTCGGCCCGGTGCTGGGAATCATGCGCGCCGATGACCTCGATCATGCCCTGCAGTTGCAGAACGCCACCGAGTACGGACTCACCGGTGGACTGCACAGCCTCGACCCCGCCGAGATCGATCACTGGCTCGATCGCATCGAGGTCGGCAATGCCTATGTCAACCGCCACATCACGGGGGCCATCGTGCGCCGTCAGCCCTTCGGCGGCTGGAAGAAGTCCAGCATCGGCGGCGGATCGAAGCCGGGCGGACCGGGCTATCTCAACACCTTCGGCACCTGGACTGACACAGATATCGACACGGATGCCGCCGTCGCATCGATCCAACGCGCCTGGGCCCAGACCTACTCGATCGAGCACGATCCCACCGGCCTGGCCAGCGAGCGCAACATCCTTCGCTACCGACCACTCGAGGGTGTTGCCGTGCTCGTCGATGCGACTGCGAGCGATGAGGCACGCAACCAGCAGCGGGCCATCGCCTTCGCCGCCGCTGAATCCAGCGGGACGCCGATCTTCTGGTTCGAGGACGCAGCCGAGTTGCTCGCGCGGATGCCATCCCTCCCCGTGGAGCGGCTACGCGCCCTCGCTCCAGTGAGTGACGATGTGCTGCGTGCCGCTCACGAAGCGGGAGTCGCGGTCGACACCGCGCCGCTGACCGGTGATGGCGAGCTCGAACTCGCCCACTGGGTGAAGGAGCAGGCAGTCTCGATCACCCGTCACCGACATGGTCGGCTCCTGCGCTAGCCGCGCCTAGCGAACCGCGCTGCGGGACGCCCGCAACTGATCGAGCATCCGATCGACCTCGGTGACGATGGAACTGCCGAGGAGCAGCGCCCCGGTGTCGTCGACGCTCTTGAGACTCTCCACCGAACGGGAGCGTCCTTCGACGACAGCATCAAGGGCATGGATGACGCCGGTCGGCGGATCGCCTCCATCGGCAATGGAACTCGCCAGCGTCGAGGCATGGACGCTCAACGCCGCACCGGTCGAGGTCAGCATCGCTGAGATGCCTTCGGGAACGACAACGGTGCCGCGCGAGGTCGCGTCGAACAATCCGCGCGCGATGTCGTTGACCTGGGCGGTGGTCTGCTGCAACACCGAATACTGATCCCGGATCGCCTGGCCGTGGCTTCGACGAGACCGACCGGAGGCGACCTTCACCCGCGAACCGAGCGCAAGATCATCCAGCGACTCCCCGAGCCGACGAACCTCGACCGCGAGGGTGCGGCACTCGGTCAACCAGCGGGCCGTCTGCTCACGGCTGCAGCCACTCACCGACTTCGTCCCGATATCGGTGAGCACATCGGCCAGCCGACCGCTGAGATCCGACATCTGCTCGGTGATGCGCTGCTCCGGGGTTTCCGGATGCGCGATGAACGAGAAGACGACCCCGACCACGACGCCGAGAAGGGTGGCGGCGATGCGGTGGATGATCACCGCATCGGTGAGTCCTTCTCCGAGCACATAGACGAACAGCGCGGTCGCGGGAATCTGCAGGGACCCTTCGGGGCCGAGCCGCATGACGCGACCGATCATGAGCGAGATCGCGACGATCACTCCGGCAGTCCACACATGCAGACCCCAGACCTGGTAGAGCGCGAAGGCGACCAGCAGTGCGGCGGCGGTCGCGCCCAGCAGGGAGACTCCTGTGCGCAGCGAACGATTCACCGACAGGGCAACCGTGAGCGTCGCCGCGACGGCAGCGGGGACCGGGCTCGCGATGCCGGCGATCGAAGCGAGCGCCCAGGCGATGCTGGCGGCGACAGCTGTCACCAGAATCCACCAGGCGGTGACCCATGTGCGCGCCAGCGCGCGCGACGCACGTCCGGCGATGCTGCGCGGAGCGAAGCGCGAGGCGAAGGAATCCAGCCGGCCCTGAACAGTGCGCGAGAAGGCACGAAGCGCGCGTCCGGGTGACGGGGACGCGGCAATGGGCATGGCCACGACGAGCTCCTTCGACAGGTGAGTTCAGATGCAGGGGTGAGGCGCGCGGAGGTCCGTGGTCCCTCGTAGATGGTAACGGTTATGTCGTAGTTTTGTCACATCTTTATCTTGTAATTCTCTC
>CAZVCZ010000100.1:0-5854 GCA_964626275.1 uncultured Bifidobacteriaceae bacterium
GTGCCACCGTCGACGTTGGTGGCCGCGGCGCCGTGGCGGTCGAGGAAGGCGCACACCTGCCAGGAGCGGGCGCCGCTCTCGCAGATCACGTAGACGTCGGTTCCCTGAGGCAATTCCGACATGCGAATCGGAATCGTCGCCATGGGGATATTGATCGCGCCGGGAACGTGGCCGGAGTCGAACTCATAGGGCTCACGCACATCCACGACCGCGGCGCGGCCGGCATCGAGGGCGGACTTCAATTCGGCGACGGTGACGGTCTGCATGACGGGTGATCCTCCGAAGGACTGGGCGAACGTGTCTCCTCCAGCATATACCCCCGGGGGTATCTAGTCCACTCGGGTCGGCTACCCAGGGTCCTATCCCTTGACCTCGGCCTTCTCCAGTGTCCCCATGGCCTCGAGGCTGACGCCCTTCGTCTCCCGGAGGAACTTCGCGACGAACGGGATCGACAGCACGGCGAAGACGGTGAAGATGCCATACGCCAGTCCGAGGCTGATGGACGACAATGGCGGGAACGCAGTCGACACGATGAAGTTCGCGACCCACTGGGCGGCGGCGGCAAGCGCGAGCGCAGCAGCACGGATGCGATTGGGGAACATCTCGCCGAGCAGCACCCACACGATCGGCCCCCAGGTTGCCGCGAAGAAGGCGACGTAGAGGTTGAAGGCGATGAGCGCGATCACATCGACTCCGTCGCCCAGAACCGGTTGGCCATCGGCATTCAGCGGGGCGGTCCCGAAGACATAGGTGAGGATGCCGAGCATCACCACCATGCCGGTCGAACCGACGAGCAGGAGTGGCTTGCGGCCCACACGATCGACGAGGGCGATCGCGACGAGGGTGAAGGCGATGTTCACCACGGTGGTGATGAGGGACGTCTCGAAGGCCTGGCTCTCGGAGAAGCCGACGGCCTCCCAGATCGTGTTGGAGTAGTAGAAGACGGCGTTGATGCCCACGAACTGCTGGAAGGCGCTCAGGCCGATGCCGATCCACACGATGGGCATGAGACCGAAGGAGCGTCCGCGCAGATCGGACAGGCGCGGCTTGTGGTCGCCCTTGAGGGATTCGGCGATCTGGTGGACGAGGGGTGCGACGTCATTGCGGTAGATCGTCTGCAGCACCTCGGCGGCCTTGGTCTCCTCGCCGATGGCGACCAGATAGCGGGGTGACTCGGGGATACGCAGAACGAGCAGTCCGTAGATCAGCGCGGGGATGATCATGGACAGGAACATCCACTGCCATGCGGCGATGCCGAACAGCCAGTCATTGGTGGACTCACCCCCGGCCGCACCGAGGATCAGCCAGTTGACCAGACCGGTCGCGAAGATGCCGACGACGATGGCCAACTGCTGCATCGAACCCATGCGCCCACGGAGTTTCGCCGGAGCTATCTCGGCGATGTACATCGGCGCCATGACGCTTGCGACACCGATTCCTGCCCCACCGATGAACCTCCAGATGGTGAGGTCGACGGCGGCGAAGGGGAAAGCCTGTCCGATCGCGGAGGCGAGGAAGAGTGCGGCGGCGATGAGCATTACGCGGCGACGACCGAATCGCTCCGCCAGCGATCCGGCGAACCATGCGCCGACGGCGGAGCCGATGAGCGCGATCGACACGACGAAGCCGAGCTCGAGCGGGCTGAGCCCGAAGGTCGTCTGGATGGCGGAGGCGGCTCCGTTGATCACCGCGGAGTCGTAGCCGAACAGGAACCCGCCGAGTGCGGCCGTTCCGGCGAGGCCGACGACCCGTCCGACTCGGTAGTCGTCGTCGATGGCCGCGTTGGTGACCATGGAACCTCCTCGATTCTCCAGCGACCTGCGCAGCCCCTGGCGTGGCTCGTAGTGTGCCCGGTCGCCTAGCCTGCCGTCATGGCTTCGCAGAAGAACGCCTCGACGGTTCCATTGGCCCTAGGCAAGGCGGCGCATTCGGAGGGGGAGCGATGGGTCGTCCCCGACGGTTGGCAACAGGGGCGTGGGGCCTGGGGAGGCCTCGTTGTTGCGGCGATCGTCCGAGCCGCGGCGGCAGCCGAAGCTGATGCCGGCTTCCCCGCTCGTCCCGTTCGCAGCGTATCGGCGGAAATCGTCGCACCCGTCGTCGATGGGGTGGCCAGCATCACGTGCAGCGAGGTGCGGCGAGGATCGGCCACGGCGACCTGGACCGTGGGGATCATCAGTGGTGATCAGGTGGCGGTCACGGCCTCGGTCGTCTTCGGTGACGACCGGAAGGGTGAGCGGCTGGACTGCCCCCCCGAAGCGGCGCCGGAGGCCCCGCCATGGCGTGATGTCCCGTTAGTGGAGATCGGACCACCCGTTGCCCCGCCGTTCCTGCAGCATCTGCGCATTCGACCGATCACCGGGATGCCCTATTCCGGCAGTTCCGACGATATTTCCATGTGGTTGTCCTATCCCGATGGTGCCTGGGACGAGGCAGCGCTGCTGGCTCTTGTCGATGGGCCGTGGCCCGTTGCGTTGGTGCGCATCAGTGAGCCGCGCCCCATGGCGACGTTGAGTTTCCTCGCCACCGTGATGATCGATCCAGGTGAGCTCGATCCGAGTGAACCGCTGCTCTTTCGCTCACACCTCATCGCTGAGCACTCGGGATACCTCACGGAGCGTCGGGCGCTGTGGACCGCTGACGGACGACTCGCCGTCGAGAATCTGCAATTGATCACCCTGATCCGCTAGCGAATGATGCGGCAGTCAGTCGCGAACAGGAGGCCCCGTGTTGGATCGTGAGGCACCCGTGGCGGTCGCAGCATCGGCGGGACGCTCGAAACTCGCCCGACGCATCATCGGTTGGCTGGGGCCGGATCGCAGCGTGACCGAGAGAGTCGCAATGTTCTCCGCGGTAGCCGTGGTAGGCCCGAGTTTCGAGCCCGGACTTCAGCCGAGACGTACGCTTCATCAGGCGCTGGCGACCGGTCTGGTGTCGGCGGGAACCCTGCTGTCGGTGACGCTGGCCCAGAGCAGCATCGAATCGCTCGGGCGGATCGTCACCCGTCATCTCGGACCCAGCGGATCGACCGAACGGGTGGTGACCAGGGTCGGCGTGACGATCGCCGTGAACGCGGGAGCGGCTGTCGTCGGGCACCTCGTGGCTCGGTCGCTGCCGGCTCGGGAGGACGAGACTTTGCGTCGCGGCCTGGTCCGTGTCGTCGCCGAACGCGGTGGGCGGACGGCTCAGATGACCACGCTCGCGGCGAGCCTGGTGGGCGTGGGGCAGATCATGGAAGACCGCTGGCCACGGATGTCCTGGGTGAATCGCACACCTGTCGCGCTTCCGGCGGGGGTCCTTGTCGCGGCGTGGCACATCCAGCGCATTCGTGGACGTATGCGAGACAACGGCAATACCTCCCTCGATGGAGTCTCCGCCTTTCCCTCGCTTGGACTCGCCGCTGGCGTGGCCGCAGGGGTCTGGGTCTTGCGGATCGGTGAACGTGCGGGTGCGTATGGAGTGACGGTGGTGGTCCGGCGCTTCACTCCCGGCCTCTCGGGAATCGCCTGGCCCATCGGACACGCACTGTCCCTGGGGGCATTCGCAGCGGCCGTCATCGCGGGCTACCAATACGTGATTCGTCGCGTGGAGCAGGGCGGTTCGGCGGTCGAGCCCGCCTATCGGGATGCGATCTCCTCGACGTTCGTCTCGGGGGGTCCGGAGAGCCTGGTCGACTTCGAGTCGCTGTCCCGGGAGGGGCGTCGATTCGCGAACATGGCGCTGCAGGCATCCGAGATCGAGGCGGTCATGGGTATGCCGGCCGTCGCCGATCCGATCCGGGTGTTCGTCGGTCTGGCCGCAGCACCCACGATCGCGGATCGAGTCGCCCTCGCCATCGATGAACTCGAACGAACCGGAGCCTTCGACCGTTCCGTTCTCTGCCTGGCTTCACCGACCGGTTCGGGCTACATCAACTACGTGATGAGCGAGACGCTCGAGGCGCTGAGCCTCGGGGACTGCGCAACCGTCACCCTGCAGTATTCGCTGCGCCCGTCATCGCTGTCCCTCGACCGCGCTGAGACGGGAGTCGAGCAGAACACGGCACTGCTGTATGCACTCTCGGGTTATCTGCGCGGCCTCCCGGAGGAACGGCGACCACGGCTCGTGCTGTTCGGTGAGAGCCTCGGTGCGCAGACACTGCTGGATTGCTACAGGCATCGCAGCGTTGCCGCCATCGACCGTGACTTCATCACCGGTTCGGTGTTCCTCGGAACACCGGCCGCAACACGGTTCGCCGCCGACTGGCGACGCGATCCGTCGCGAGTCGATCCGCTGGGCGAGATGGTCGAGGTCGACTCCTTCGCCGAGTACGAGGCGATCGGGGGTGGCCGCCACGTCCTGGTCACCCATCACGACGATCCGATCCCGAAATTCACCCCCTCACTGCTCGTCCGACAGCCTGAGTGGCTCGGGGATCCCGATGAGAGGGAAGCGGGCATTCCCCGCTCGGCGCGATGGCGTCCGGCGACGACGTTCGTGCTCACCGGCATCGACATGATCAATGCGATGGAGGTGGTGCCGGGTCGATTCACTCGCCGAGGCCACGACTATCGCGAGGACATCCCGGATTTCGTCCGCGTGGTGTTCGGTCTCGACGCCACCGCCGATCAGCGTGCGACTCTCGAGGACTTCCTGCGCGAGCGAGAGGTGGCCTGGGCCCGCAAACGCGTGGTCGCGGAGCAGTTCGCTCGGGCGCGGGAGTCCATCGAGCGGGAGTTGAAAGCCTGGGGGGTGAGTGCTTCGTGAGCGGACCACTGGCCGGGCTGCGATTCGTGGAGATGGCGGGCATCGGACCCGCTCCGCTGGCATGCACGGTGCTCGCTGATCTGGGTGCGGTCGGGATCCGCATCGACTCCCCGCGTCCCGGTCTGGTGATGGGGGATCCGGCCCGGGATCTCACCCGACGGGGCCGACCCGGGATCGTGCTCGATCTGCGGGACGACACCGAGCGGGCACGGGCGCTGCGATTGATCGAGCAGGCGGACCTGCTCGTCGAGGGGATGCGACCAGGGGCCATGGAGCGGCTCGGTCTGGGACCGACCGACTGCCACGCGGTGAACCCGCGGCTGGTCTATGGCCGGATGACCGGCTGGGGCCAGGACGGTCCCTACGCTCGGGTGGCCGGTCACGACCTCACCTATCTGGCGGCGGCCGGGGTGCTGGCGCACATCGGTCGGCGGGGTGAGCCACCCACACCACCGCTGAATCTCGTCGCCGACTACGGCGGCGGAGCCATGCTGCTTGTTGTCGGACTCCTCGCCGCTTTGTGGGAGGTGCGGGAATCGGGTGAGGGTCAGGTCGTCGACGCCGCGATGATCGATGGCGCGGCACTGCTGATGAGCCTGTTCCATTCGATGCGCAATCAGGGGCTGTGGTCGGCGGAGCGGGGGGTGAACATCCTCGATTCCGGTGCGCCGTTCTACGACGTCTACCGCACCGCCGATGACGGGTGGCTCGCGCTGGCCTGCCTCGAGCCTGCGTTCTACGCGGAATGGATCAGGCTGAGCGGTCTCGCCGAGGTGGACCTGCCGGCGCAGTTCGACCTCTCTGGCTGGCCTCGCCTACGCGAGGAGTTCGCCCGCGCGATCGCGAGTCGCACCCGCGCCGAATGGGCTGAACTCGTGCACGGCACGGACGCGTGCGCGGAGGTCGTTCTGACGATGGATGAGGCGGCCACGCATCCGCAGCTCGCGGCCCGCTCGACCATCATCGGGGTCGAGGGTCACGACGGTGACATCCAGGCGGCCGCGGCTCCGCGCTTCTCGCGCACGGCCCCGCAGGTGCGAACGCAGGAGGAAACCGAGGCGCTGCTGGCGGAATGGCTGACGACCGACTAGCGCCAGGTGCGTATTCGGGG
>CAZVCZ010000101.1:0-5380 GCA_964626275.1 uncultured Bifidobacteriaceae bacterium
GACGCCTCGATCGCGGAATTGCACGACGAGTCCGGCCACCTCGCGAGCATGTTCTTCCGTTCGCATGGCGCTGAGCAGTGTGCCGATCCGGATGTTCCTGCCCTGCTCAGCGGCACGCTGTTCGCCCTCGCGGAATCCCGCGAGCACCGCCTCGACGATCTCGGGGAGGACAAGCCCACGCTGCGTGTGCAGTTCGGGAGCGAAGCGGACCTCGGCGTACACCACGCCATCCGCCGCGAGGTCCTGCGCGCACTCCGACGCGACCCGGATCAGCGCGTCTGCGGTCTGCGTGACCCCGACGGTGTGCACGAAGAGTTCGAGGTACTGCTCGAGTGACCCGGATCCTGCCGCGGTGCGGAACATCCGGGCCAGTTCCGCAGGATCGCTCGACGGCAATCCGGTGTAACCGGTCTCGTCAGCGAGTTCCGCGACCGTCGTCGGTCGCAGCCCGCCGTCGAGATGATCGTGCAGCAGGACCTTCGGTGCCCCCTGGATCGCCTCGATATTCACATCGCTCATGAGGCGAACCTACTCCGATCAACCTAGAGTTCATCCGCATGGAGGTCCTCGAGCACGCTCCAGCCTCAACTCGTCGCGCGTGGCCGCGCTGGGTGTGGATCGCCATCGCCGGGGTTTTCGCCGCGCTCCTGATCGCCTGGTGGCTCGACGGCGTGCAGCGTGACCGCGAAACCGAGGCGCTTCAGCAGGCCTACACCACCGGCGTGAGCGCCATCGAGCGTGGGGAATCAGCGGTGCGGGGGACGGTGGCCTATGCCTCGCCGCAATTGCAGGTGGGACCCCCCGCGGTCCGGTCAGCGCTGGAGGAACTGGTGCTGGAGGAGGTCGAGGCGGGGGTCACCGAGGTCGATGCCGTACGACAGGCACTGACCGAGCAGACCGTGTGGCCCTGGCACTCCGATCAGGAGGCGCTGCGAGATCAACTACTGGCTGAACTCGATACCCGATCGACGGCGCTGCGCCAGGCCACCGGCCAAGGCCTCGCCCCCCGCTCCTAGGTCAGCGGCAATCGATCAGTCGCGGTGAACGATGTCGGGGCTGAAGGCGGGCAGGCACACCGCGATATAGGTCGCACCCTCATCGGTGCGGTAGCGGACTCGCTCCCCGGCACGCGTTACCACCGCTTGACCGGCCGCGACCTCGACATTGCCCGAGTCCGTCTCCACCACGATGCGCCCCTCGAGCACGACGGTGAACTCGTCGAACTCCGGGCGCTGGGCTGGTTCCTCCCATCCGGCCGGGGCCACCATGCGGGCGATCGACACTCCCGTCTCCCCCTGCACCACGCGGCCTATGTACTCCTCGATGGTCTTGCCGCCCGGGACGGGAATGAGGGCGGGCGATTCGATGAGTTCGGGCACAGGTCCTCCTGGAGATAGTCGTCTGGGTCAGCGACGAACCGGCTTAGGCCGACTCGATGACATCCATGATGAGCGGCAGGCTCGGCTGGACGAGATCGGGGCGATCACGCGGACCAAGGGTCAACGCCCCGCCTGGTTCATCGAGGCTGCCGAGTTCGACGTAGGCGCGAGCCAGTCGGTCTGCGTCCTCGGCGTGCAGGATCAGCAGCGGATCACCGGCTGACACCTCGTCGCCGGGCTTCACGAGCACCTCGATGCCCGCGGACGCCGAGACGTCATCCTCACGCCGAGCTCGCCCCGCCCCTAGCGTCCACGAAGCGCGACCGATCGCCAGCGCATCGCAGGACAGCACGATGCCGGGGCCGACGGCGCGCACCGGCTCGATGATCGGTGCCCGAGGAAGGGGCGCATCAGGATCACCGCCCTGGGCCCGCACCATCTCGCGCCATGAATCCATCGCGGCGCCAGAGGCCAGCACCTCGGCGGGGTCCGCGTCGACACCGACGAGTTCCAGCATGTGCCTCGCCAGGGTGACGGTGAGCTCGACGACATCGGCAGGACCTCCACCGGCGAGAACCTCGACCGACTCCGCAACCTCGAGGGCATTGCCGACGGCTCGACCGAGGGGAACGTCCATCGCGGTGACGAGGGCGCGCACCCGCAGCCCTTCGCTCGCCCCGATACCGACCATGGCCCTCGCAAGTTCACGGGCCTGGTCTGGATCTCGCATGAATGCTCCGATGCCGGTCTTGACATCAAGGACCAGCGCATCGGTGCCCTCGGCGATCTTCTTGCTCATGATGCTCGAGGCGATCAGGGGGATGCTCTCGATCGTCGCGGTGACATCGCGCAGGGCGTAGAGCTTGCGGTCAGCCGGAGCAAGTCCCTCTCCCGCAGCGCAGATGACACCGCCGACGGTCGACAGGATGTCGGTGATCTCCGCATTCGACAGTCGAGCCCGCCAGCCGGGAATAGATTCCATCTTGTCCAACGTGCCCCCGGTGTGGCCGAGACCACGGCCCGACAGTTGGGGCACCGCCGCGCCGCATGCCGCGACGAGGGGGACCAGCGGCAACGTGATCTTGTCGCCCACTCCGCCGGTGGAATGCTTGTCGACGGTGGGGCGAGGAACACCGCTGAAGTCCATCCGGTCGCCCGATCGGATCATCGCCTCGGTCCATCGGGCGAGTTCGCGCGGATCCATCCCTCGCCAGAAGATCGCCATCGCGAGAGCCGACATCTGCTCCTCGGCGACGACACCTCGGGTGTAGGCGTCGATCACCCAGGCGATCTGCGCACTCGACAGGGCGTCGCCATCGCGCTTGGTCCGGATGACGTCGACGGCATTGAATTCCTCAGTCATCAGCGGTCCACTCGCCGAGCGACCAGATCGTCCGGGCCGAATGGTTGGGGCAGGATCTGCTCCAGAGTTCGCACCCCTTCGGGGGTGAGGATCACGCACTGCCGGCCACCGTGCTCGTACAGCAACTGTCGACACCGACCGCACGGCATGAGCGCGTCGCCATGCTGATCGACACAGGCGACCGCGACAAGCCGACCCCCACCGGTGGCATGCAGGGTGGATACGAGCCCGCATTCTGCACACAGCCCGACGCCGTAGGCCGCATTCTCCACATTGCATCCGGTGATGACGCGACCATCGTCCACGAGTGCCGAGACTCCAACCTTGAACCGCGAATACGGGGCGTAGGCACGGCCCATGACATCGATCGCAGCAGCGGTGAGCATGGGCCAGTCGATGTCGTTGTCAGACATGTAGTTCCTTCATCGTTGATGACGCCCGTCGGTGGGAAAGCGCGTCAGAGCTAGGACTTCTTGAACGGAATTCCATCGGCTCCCGGCGCGCGCACGCGACCGACGAGTCCGACGACCGCCAGAATCGTCACCACATAGGGCAGCATGAGCAGGAATTGGCTGGGGATCGGCGAGCCGATGATGGATAGGACGTTCTGCAGGTTGTCGGCAAAGCCGAACAGCAGTGCAGCAGCGAGCGCCCCGAGCGGGTTCCACCGACCGAAGATCAACGCGGCGAGCGCGATGAAGCCGTTGCCGGCCGTCATTTCGCGGCCGAATGCACCGACGCTACCGAGAGTGAAGAAGGCGCCACCGAGGCCGGCCACCGCGCCGCCGAGGATGACCGCGCGGAATCGAGTCCGATTGACTCGGATTCCGACGGAATCGGCGGCTTCGGGATGTTCGCCCACCGATCGAAGGCGCAGACCCCAGCGGGTCTTGAATAGCGCGATCTGAATGATGATGACCACGACGTACATCAGGTAGACGATCACGTTCTGGTCGAACAGGATCGGCCCGAGCACAGGGATCTCGGAGAGCACGGGAATGGAGATCGTCGGAAGCAGCGGCGGGTTGTTCCACAGGTCCGGCTCCTCGGAGAGGAACCGGGTGTACATGAAACCGGTGAGGCCGACGGCGAGGACGTTGAGCACGACGCCCACAACGACCTGGTCGACGAAGTACTTCGTGGCGAACACCGCGAGGAGTAGTCCGAGTAGAGCCCCGGCGATGGGTGCGGCGAGCAGTCCGATGTAGGCGTTGGTCATCAGCGAGCCGACAACGGCTCCGAGGAATGCACCGACGAGCAGCTGTCCCTCGATATTGATGTTGATCACGCCCGAGCGCTCGCACAGGACTCCTGCCATGGCGCCGAAGACAAGCGGAACAGCGAGCAGGAGCGAGCCCTGCAGCAATCCAGTGATCGGGATCTTGCTGTCGGCGCCCACCCAGCACAGGAACGACATCACCAGGGCAACGCCCATGCCGATGGCCGGCAGCGCCAGCGATCCCCGTCGCGCGTTGATCGGCCAGGCAGAGGCGGCGAATCCCAGGGCGATGATCACGAAGACCGTCGCGCCGATGCGGGAATTGATCTCCCAATCGGGGATCGCGATGAGTGGATCGCCGAGATTGAACAGGAACGTCGTCGGAGCATCCGCCGGGGCGAGCAGGATGAAGATCGCCCCGAGCACCACCGCGACGATGCCCATGACGAGCGGGCGACGAGGCGAGGGCGGCGCGATGGTGACGGTAGGCATGACAGCCGGTGTCGATGTGGTGCTCATGTGCCCCACCCCTTCGCCAGCGAGAGGGCTTCACCTGATCCGCCGCGTATCCGGAACACCGATCTGACCAGGGCCGGGGCGGCGATGAAGAGCACGATCAGCGCCTGTAGGACGAGCACGATGTCGATCGGAGTGCCCGTGGAGGCCTGCATCGCGAGCCCGCCCGCCCGCAGACCACCGAACAGCAGACCGGCCCACAGCACGCCGAAGGGCGATCCACGTCCCAGAAGTGCGACAGTGATGGCATCGAAGCCGATATTGCCGACAATGCCAGCGGTGACGACCTTGTCGGTGCCGTTGACATTCATGCTGACCGCAAGCCCCGCCATCGCGCCAGCGATGAGCATGGCGACGATCCAGATGCGACCGACATCGATCCCCGCGGTCCGCGCGGCTGACGCGTTCGCACCCACCGTCTGGATCTTGAAGCCGATGGTGGTCTTCGTCAGCATCCACCACAGCACGACGCAGGCGAGGATGGCCACCCCGATCCCGGCATGGACCCGCAGCCCGTCACCGAACAACGTGGGATACAGCGCAGTCTCCGACAGGATCGGACTGATCGGGTCGTTGCGCCCCTCACGCTGGAACCAGTCCTGGTTGAGGACCCAGCCGAGGAAGTAGATCGCGATGTAGTTGAGCATGATGGTCGTGATGACCTCATGCGCCCCGGTACGAGCCTTGAGAAAGCCCACGATGCCGGCGTAGAAGGCGCCGAAGGCCATCGCCGCGATCACCGACACGATGAGGTGGACTCCGGCAGGGAGGCTGATCGCGAATCCGACGAAGCCACCGCCGATCGCGGCGAATGCCATCTGTCCCTGGGCGCCGATGTTGAACAAACCTGCTCGGAAGGGCACGGCAACGGCAAGACCGGCGAGGATCAACGGCGCGGACACC
>CAZVCZ010000102.1:0-5371 GCA_964626275.1 uncultured Bifidobacteriaceae bacterium
CGCGCACGACCTCGCGCACCCGTCCCGTGAGCAGTTGCGGCAGGTCCGGCAGCAGGGGATTCACAAGAGGTCGGCGTCCTCCGGCCGCAGCGTGACACCGACACCGAGGGCATCGGCTGCCGCGGACAGGTCGCGCTCAAGGTGCGGGATATCGACCCCCTCGGGAAGAACAACCTCGGCGACCGCGATGTAGAGGTCACCGGACAGGCGCGTCGTGAGATCGACGATGTTGCCGCCCACTGCAGCGACAACCCCGGTGATCCCGGACACGATGCCGGGGCGATCACCGCCATGGACGCTCAGGACATATCGGGACGCCGCTGCCAATATCCCGGACTCCCCGGGCGCCGGCAGGACCGTGACCACGAGATCGTCATCAGCCAGCGACGCCAGGCGATCTCGGACATCATCCACGCTCGGCCCGGACACGATCAGCGTCCATGCGAAGTGACCGCGCAGCAAAGTCATGGAGGAGTCCTCCAGATTGCCCCCGAGTTCGGCGAGTGCTCCGGTCACCTCGGCGATGATGCCGGGGCGATCGTGACCGAGGACAGTGATGGCGAGAGAACTGGAAGGCACGGAGAATCACGTTAGCGCACGGGCGCGCATCATCACCTCGTCGAGCATTGATTCGGTGAGGCGTCCGGTGAAGGTGTTCTGCTGGCTGGGGTGGTAGCAGCCCAACAGTGTCACCGAGCCGATCTCGACCTCGACCCCGTGCCCGAAACGTGGTCGCGGCCGTGGGACCGGGAACTTCAAGGCCGCCAGGCTGCGCAGCGTCGCCGTCCAACCGAACCCCCCGAGCGCGATGATCACCGTGGGTGATGTCAGGGCGATCTCGCGCTCCAGAAAGGGCTGGCAGGCATCACGTTCCAGCGTGGTGGGCTTGTTCTCCGGCGGAGCGCATCGCACCGCGGCCGTGACACGCGCATCAGCAAGGACCTGACCGTCGCCGCGCGACACCGACAGGTTCTGCGAGGCGAATCCCGCGCGATGCAGGGCAGCGAATAGCCAGTCCCCGCTGCGATCCCCGGTGAAGACCCGACCGGTGCGGTTCGCTCCGTGTGCCGCCGGCGCGAGCCCGATCACGAGCACCGCGGGATCAGCATCCCCGAACCCGGGAACGGGTCGACCCCAGTAGTCCTCATCGGCGAAGGCCGCCCGTTTGACCGAGGCGACCTCCTCTCGCCACGCGACTAATCGCGGACAGGCTCGACAGGAGACGATGTCGGCATCGAGTCGGCGTAGTGAGTCACGCACGCGCGCAGTCCCCGCTCAGCCGAAGGGCCCGCTGAGCCTCCGTCGGAACATCTCCACCGTGCGGTCCCATGCCAATCCGGCCGCGGTGGCGTCGTAGACCTCCGGGCGGTCGTCGTTGAAGAACGCGTGCTCGCTGCCGGGGTAATCGACGATCGTGGCGGTGCCACCGTTCTCGGCGATCGCCTCGGCGTACCGCGCGATATCCGCACCGGTGTTGGGAATATCGGACTCCGCCTGATGGATCAGGGCCTCGCGACCGGTGTAGTTCGCCCACTCAGGGTGGTAGTCCGGCCAGGGCATCGCGGGGTAGAACGCCGAGGCGCAGTCGATATGCGGGCTCACGGTGGGTCCGAGCAGCGCGAGTCCACCACCCATGCAGAACCCGACGACTCCGACCTTGTCGATCGGCAACATGCCCGAGCGCACCAGGTGGTCGGCGGACGCAGCAATATCGCTCGCCGCAGCGGCGACCTTCAGGCCCATCATGAGCTTGCCGGCCTCATCGGGCTCGGTCGTGCGCTGCCCGCGGTAGTGGTCTGGGGCGAGGGCGACGAACCCGGCGGCCGCGAAGCGATCGACCACCGCCTCGATGTGCGGAAGGAGTCCCCACCATTCCTGGATCACGATCACTCCGGGGCCGCTGCCGGAGTCGGGGACTGCGAGCAGGCCTTCGAGGGGAGTTGCGGCGGATTCGATCTGCACGGTCTCAGCCATGGTGCCAACAGTAGTGCGACGATGTGGGGTGTGACAGCCACCCACCGGGATGATGACCTGACCCTGCCCATTGAGGCGCTCCCCCACGACCTGGAGATCGGTGTCGCCACCTCCTCCTGGCAGATCGAAGGGGACAGCGCGGGGCGCGGTCGATGCATCTGGGATGACTTCGCCGAAATTCCCGGAGCGATCGTCGACGGTGCGGGCGCCGATCCAGCCTGCGATCACGTCCATCGACTCGACAACGATCTCGATCTGCTGGCCTGGCTCGGTGTCGACGCCTACCGCTTCTCCATCAGCTGGCCCCGGCTGCAGCCGGGCGGCTCCGGACCGATCTCGCCCACCGGTCTGGATTTCTATGACCGCCTTGTCGACGGCCTACTCGCCCGCGGGATCCGCCCGGTGGCGACGCTCTACCACTGGGATCTGCCCAGTGAACTCGGCGCACTTGGCGGGTGGTTGGAGCGCAGCACCGCACAACGGTTCGCCGAGTATGCCCATCTCGCCGCCGAGCACCTCGGTGATCGGGTCGACCGGTGGGCGACCCTGAACGAACCCTGGGTGTCGGCCTATCTCGGCTACGCCGCGGGCATCCATGCGCCAGGTATGCGCGATCCGGAAGGGTCGCTGCGCGCGGCGTACCACCTGATGCTCGGGCACGGTCAGGCAATGCTCGCCCTTCGTGAGGTGGACGCACGCAATTGCGGAATCGTGCTGAACTGCCAGCCAATCTGGGCCGATGACGACTCTGCCGAGACAGCCGCCGCGGTACGCCATATCGATGGACTGCACAACCGCTTCTTCCTCGACCTGCTCGCCGGGCGCGGCGTTCCCGACGACCTACGCGAATCTTGCGCGCCCTTCGCGGACTTCTCCTTCGTGCGCGATTCGGATCTCCCCAGTATCGCCACTCCAATGGACTGGATCGGCGAGAACTACTACACCGTCGCTCGCGTGACGACAACAGGTGAGAGCGCGCAGCGATCGGTGGGCGCGGAGCTCAGCGCCTATCCGGGCACCCCGCCGTGCACCTTCGCTCCTCGTCCTCCGCTGACCGAGATGGGCTGGGAGATCGTCCCCGAGGGCTTGACGGCGATCTTGACCCAGATCGCCGAAGCGCTCCCCGGAGTTCCGATCTGGGTCACCGAGAACGGGGCTGCCATCGATGACGCACTCATCGATGGACGAGTCGCCGACGAACAGCGAACCGACTACATCCGTCGACACATCAATGCTGCGCTTAAGGCGCGCGACAACGGGGTCCCGCTGCGCGGCTATTTCGCCTGGTCGCTCATGGACAACATCGAGTGGGCCGAGGGCCTCACCAAGCGGTTCGGCATCGTTTGGGTCGATCCCCACACCCAAGAGCGAACCCCGAAGGACAGCGCCCGCTGGTTGCGTGACGCGATCACCCGCCGCAACGCCGGTTGAGTCGTCGGGGCCCTCAGCCCTTGACGGAACCGGCGAGCAGGCCGCGGACGAAGAAGCGCTGCAGGGCGAAGAAGACGATGAGCGGGACGATGATGGCGATGAACGCGCCCGCCGTGATGAGATCGAGTTGGGCGCCGTAGGTGCCCTTGATGTTCGCCAGGTAGGCGGTGATGGGTGCGACGTCCGGTGTGCCACCGGCGAAGGTCAGCGCCACGAGCAGGTCGTTCCACACCCACAGGAACTGGAAAATCGCGAACGAGGCGATTGCCGGGACCGACAGGGGAAGCACGATCTTGTAGAAGATGGTGAAGTGCCCGGCGCCATCGACGCGAGCGGCTTCCATCAGGTCACGCGGCAACTGCGCGATGAAGTTGTGAATCAGGAAGATCGCCAGGGGCAGCGCGAACATCGTGTGCGCCACCCACAGCGGGATATAGGTGCCCGATAAGTCGAGATCGGGTACGACCGTGATCGGACCGATCGACCAGCCGAGATTGAACATCTGCAGCAACGGCAGAAGCGCCATCTGCAGCGGTACGACCTGCAGCGCGAAGATCGCGAAGAACACGAACGTGGCACCGCGGAAGGGCACCCAGGCGATCGCGTAGGCCGCCATCGTCGCCAAGGCGAGCGGGAAGATCGCCGCGGGGATCGCGATGGCGAAGGAGTTGAAGAAGTAGGGCAGGATGCCGCCGGGGATCGTGCTTCCTCCGGTGAGGACCTCGGAGTAGTTGCCGATGGTGAAGGACGGATTCGTGAAGATCGTCCACCAGCCACTGTTGTTCGCATCCTCCGATGGCCGCAAAGATGTGACGAGCAGGCCGAATGTGGGAATGGTCCACAGCACGGTGAGCAGGATGACGAATCCACTGGCCCAGGGGCTGCTCAGAGACTTCTTGACCGCGGTGGGGATGGTCGGTTTGGGTCCCTCGGACTGCGGGATGGGCACAATCTCGTGCGCTTCGACGCTCATCGGACAGCACGCTCCTTCCGCAGTTGGCGAACGTTGTATGCCACGAGCGGAATCACCGCGACGAATAGCACGACGGCCAGCGCAGATCCGCGGCCGTAGTCGAATTGGACGAAGGACTGGGCATACATCTCATTTGCGACGATCTGCGTGCCGAAATTGCCATTCGTCATGACACGTACGATGTCGAAGATCTTCAACGTCGCAATCATGATCGTGGTGACGACCACCACCAGGGTGCCGCGGATCATCGGGATCGTGACGCGGCTGAACAACCGCCACCCGGTCGCGCCATCGAGCATCGCTGCTTCGACGACATCACCGGGAATCGCCTTGATCGCCGCGGAGAGCACCACCATCGCGAATCCGGTCTGGATCCAGATCATGATGACCATGAGCAGGAAGTTGTTCCACGGCTGCAGCAGGATCCAGTTCGGCGGGTTGTCGATACCGATCCAGATGGCCACCTGACTGAGCAGGCCGACCTGTGGCTTGGCCGGATCGCGATAGGTGTACACCAGATCCCAGATGATGCTGGCGCCGACGAACGAGATCGCCATGGGCATGAAGATCAACGACTTGGGAACTGATTCCCGGCGCATGCGATCGAGCAGCAGCGCGAGGGTGAGTCCGAACACGGTGGAGAACAGCGGCGCGATGACCAGCCACAGGAACGTGTTGAGCAGCACCTCGCGGTTGCCGTCGGTGCCGAATACCCAGGCGTAGTTCGCTAGGCCGATGTATTCCGTGCTCGCCGGGTTCTGCAAACTCTTGAGGAACGTCTGGAAGGCGGGAACCAGCAAGCCCATGATGAGCAGCAGGACCGCCGGGCCGAGGAAGGCCAGGAGGGCGACTGGACCGGAGAAGCGCCCCTTGATCCGGCCAAGCACGAAGAAGACGATCAGGAGCAGGGCGAAGAAGACTCCGACCCCCGCCGCGGCGGTCGCGAGTTTGGGCAGACCCTCGAGGATCGCCTCACCCATGCCGAGTCCCCTC
>CAZVCZ010000103.1:0-5304 GCA_964626275.1 uncultured Bifidobacteriaceae bacterium
CAGTGTCGCCACCGGCGGAGATGGCCGCCGTCGAGGCGATCTGCTCCTTGGTCTCAACATCCTTGGCCATCTCGAGCAACTGCTCGGAGACGATGTCGGTGGCCTTCTCGATGCCCTTCTTCAGGGCCATCGGGTTGGCGCCGGCGGCCACATTGCGCAGGCCTTCCTTCACCAACGCCTGTGCGAGGACGGTGGCCGTCGTCGTGCCGTCACCGGCGACGTCGTCGGTCTTCTTGGCGACCTCCTTGACCAGCTCGGCGCCGATCTTCTCGTAGGGGTCCTCCAGCTCGATCTCCTTAGCGATCGAGACGCCGTCATTGGTGATCGTGGGTGCGCCCCACTTCTTCTCCAGGACGACATTGCGGCCCTTGGGGCCCAGGGTGACCTTGACGGCGTCGGCGAGGACGTTCATGCCCCGCTCGAGGGACCGTCGGGCCTCCTCGTCGAATGCGATCATCTTTGCCATGGGGTGGTGTTCCTCCCGGAACTGCCGTGGTGGACGGCCGGTGCCCGCGACGGACGGCTGCACATCGGGCGCAGCCTCACCGACCTGATTACTTGTCACTCGAACGGGTCGAGTGCTAACCACATTTTTAGCACTCTGCCCCTGAGAGTGCAAATCGCCCCCTCTAGGGGAGACTGCCAGCCGTGCACCCGTCCGCACAGTCATGGCTGGCCCGCAGGACCTATCGGGCCGAGGACTTCACCCTCGCCAGCCTGCTTGCCGCGAAGGGGGCGACCACCGTCTCGGTGATCTCCCCCGCTCTTGACGAGGCCGAGACGATCGGCCCCATCATCGAGGCGATCCGCACCTCTCTCATGGATCCCGCCGCCCCCCTCGTGGACGAACTCGTCGTGGTGGACTCCGGCAGCACGGACGCCACCGCGATCGTCGCCGCTGAGGCCGGAGCACGGGTGATCAAGCGGGAGGAGGTCTTCCCGGAGATCCCGGTCCTGCCCGGCAAGGGTGAGGCGCTGTGGCGGGCCCTCGCCGCCACCTCCGGGGACCTCGTGGTGTTCGTCGATGCCGATCTGCGCTCGTTCACGCCTGCCTACATCATCGGATTGCTCGGCCCCCTGCTCGACGACCCCGAGGTGCAGCTGGTGAAGGCGGTCTACGAGCGCCCGTTCGTCGAGGGCGCCCGCACGGTGCCGGCTGGTGGAGGTCGCGTCACCGAGTTGGTGGCCCGCCCGCTGCTCAATGCCCACTGGCCACATCTGGCCGGTGTCGCACAACCCCTCGCCGGTGAATACGCCGGTCGGCGCAGCCTGCTGGAAACCCTCTCCTTCGCCACCGGCTACGGCGTCGACTTCGCCCTGCTGGTCGACACCGACTCTCGTTTCGGGGCCGATGCGATCGCGCAGGTCGACCTCGGCGTGCGCATCCATCGGCACCACGACGAGCAGCGGCTCGGTCGCATGGCGAGCGAGATCTGGGCTACCGCCCTACGCAGGCTGGATCCAGACGGCCGGGTGCGGCGCAACCAAGGTGGGGACCGCGAGGGTCAGGCCAGCCTGGTCCAGTTCCACCACGACGCCGAAGGTCTACACCCTGTCGAGCATGCGATTGCGACCACGGAACGGCCGCCGCTCACGACAATGCCCCGAGCTTGACCCTAGCTACAGGTCGATGCCGAGGCGGCGGGCGGAGCGGGCCCGCTGACGCGAGGCACGCATCCGGCGCAGCCGCTTCACCAGCATCGGGTCGAAGGCAAGGGCCTCCGGAGTGTCGATGAGGATGTTGAGAATCTGGTAGTAGCGGGTCGCGCTCATCTCGAACAGGTCCCTGATGGCCTGCTCCTTGGCGCCGGCGAACTTCCACCACTGCCGCTCGAACTCCAGGATCGCCCGATCGCGTTCGGAGAGTGCTGCCGCGGCTGCCTCAGGGTCGAGCCGTGCCCGCACCGATTCCATCTCGCCTCCGCCATCGTCGGGTTCAGGGGTGCCGAGCGCCTCGGGCACCCGGTGAACGTCATCGTAGGGGGCGAATCCCATCGATGTCATTCACCCCCCGAAGGGCGCGTCGCACTCCCCGTCGATGGTGCATCGGTGCTGCCGCGACGAACTCCCAAATGCACACTGATCGCCTCGACCTGAGCGGTGAGATGCTCGATTCGGTCGTGTAGCGCCGCCATCACCTGCTCATCTGTCTGCACGGCGTCGCCATCATCAGCAGCACCGCCATCCCCACCCGCACCTTCGGCCTCCTGCTTCTTGGCCTCCTCGGCCCGGCGCTGCGCGAGGGAGGAGAAGAAGGACGCGAGTGCGGCGGTGAGCGCGCCAACAGCGGCCGCGCCGGTGAACATGATCCCCACCGCGATCGTCCGCCCGGTGACAGTGACGGGGGTGAAGTCGCCGTATCCCACGGTGGTGACGGTGACAAACGCCCACCACACCGCATCGCCATAGGAATCGATATTCGATCCGGATGCGTTGATCTCCGCTGACAGCGTGAACAAGGCCCCCAAGAAGACCACGATCGAGACCGCGTAGACCGCCGAGAGGCCGATCTGTTTCGCCAGTCCGCTTGAGTCGCGCCCCAGCCGGAGCAGAGCATTGACGACGAAGAGGATGCGAAGCGGGGGAATGATCACCGCGATGACCAGGAACCAGTTGCGCCTTAGGAAGCTGCGCTTATTGGAATCGAGGACGAAGCGGATGCCGAGATCGGAGGCGAAGACGAGGAACACGAGCCCATTGAGGAAGATTCCCTCGAGCCGATAGGTCGGCGACAGATTCGGGTCGAACTCGAAGAACACGGCGGTGATCCACACCAGCGACATGGCGAACACCGGGATGATCGACCACTGCTCGTAGAGGATCTGCGCTCGCGATTGCACGTTCGTCACGGTCTTCTCGACCTGGTGCACCGCATGCTTCATCGAGTCGACGGTGTCGGACGTGTCAGGCATTCGCCCAGTCTGGCATTAGCCGGGCCCTCGGGGCGGGTCCTCCCCGAGATGCCGGCGATGCCGTCGGGCGCGCGCCCTGATGATCGTCCAGGAGAAGAAGTAGCCCATGCCGTTAGTTGCCCAATGCAGGCCCATGGGCGCCAGCACACTGCCCGACAGCAGTCGCATGAAGGCAAAGACCACACCCGCGAGAGTGGTGGTCACCACAGAGGCGACCACGGCGAGAATGGCACCTCGACGGCCCTTGCCGACCACTCCGCCGAGCGCGGCACTCTGCTCGTGGGTGCCGATCGACGGCAGAATGTGCCAGAGCCCGAACAGCACCGAGGTGATCACGATCGCCCACACCACCCCGAAACGGCGGGCGAGCATCGAGAACAGCACCGCCCGGAAGGCGATCTCCTCGAACAGCACCGTCCCGAACGGCACCTCGACGAGCGCGTTGAACATCAACTTCGGTCCGCTGAGCGCACTCACTCGCTCGTCATGCATCGCATCGCGGCCCTTGCGGAAGGATGACACCACGAGATACCCGAGGGTGACAACGATGATCGAGCCGATCGCCCAGAGCAATCCCCAGAACAGATAGCCCCATCCCAGACCCATATCGGTCCATGAGTTGCCGTCGAGGACTCCGAGGGCGAGGAGGAAGAACGTGCCACCGAGCGCCCACAGCAGGTGATGGGCCTGCGGCGCAACGCGGTGGTAGAGCAGGTTGAACAGGACGAGGGTGATGATGACGAGAACCGGTGGCCACCAGGGCAGTCCGGAGACCTGCTCAGGGGCGATCAGCTCGAACATCGGATGACTCCCGTCACCCTGCCGCGAGCGCGTCGAGGAAGTCTCGTGCCCAGCGGGCCACGTCATGTTCCATCAGGTGCCTGCGCATCGCAGCCATCCGGCGATGTCGATCGGTGTCCGTGGTTCCGATCGCCGTCATGATCGCTTCCTTGACCGACTCCAGCGAATACGGATTGACCAGCCAGGCCTGGGGGAACTCCAGGGCCGCACCCGCGAACTCACTGAGCACCAACGACCCGTTGTCGTCGACCTGGCAGGCGACGTATTCCTTGGCCACCAGGTTCATCCCATCCCGGAAGGGAGTGACGAGCATGACATCGGCCGCGACGTAGAAAGCCGCCAACTCATCCTTGGGCAGACCGGAATACATGTAGCGCAGCGGAACCTCACCGAGTTCCCCCAGCGCCCCCGCTGCCCGGCCGACGAGGAGTTCGACATCCTCACGCAGCCGCTGATATTCCTCGACCTGCTCCCGGCTCGGCGTCGCGATCTGCATGAGCGTCACCGTGCCCGGATCGAGCATTCGATCCTCCAACAATTCGACGAAGGCGCGCAATCGCACGTCGATGCCCTTGGTGTAGTCCATGCGATCCACACCCAGCAGGAGATAGGTGGGATCCCCGAGATCCGAGCGGATCTCCCTCGCGCGCTGCTGGACTTCGGGGGAAGCGGCGAGTTCGACGTAGCTTTCGACATCGATCGAGATGGGGAAGTCCTTGACCTGGACTCGACGCGGACCTATTGGCGAGACCGGGTCGACGCTCGGGCCGGATGGTCCATCGACATCCACCCATCCGCCGCGATCCCGATCGAAGTCCACGGTGTAGCCGAGCAGGAGTTCTGCGACCTCACAGAAGTTCCCGGCTCCGAAGGGGGTCTGGAAGCCGACGAGATCGGCCCCGAGCATGCCCTCGACGATCCGCTGTCGCCAGGGCAACTGCAAGAACAACTCCGCGGGCGGGAAGGGGATATGCAAGTAGTAGCCGATCCGCAGATCAGGGCGAAGGGCTCGCAGCATCGACGGCACGAGCTGTAATTGGTAGTCGTGCACCCACACAATCGCGCCGTCCGCTGCTACCGCGGCCGCCTTCTCGGCGAATTGCAGATTCACCTCGACGTAGGCGTTCCATGTCTCCCGGTGATATTCCGGAGCCACGATGCGGTCGTGATACAGCGGCCACAGTGTGCTGTTCGAGAAGCCCTCGTAATAGGCCTCGACCATCTCTGCGGTGAGGGGCACATCGACGAGGTGGTAGGACCCCATCATCGACGGCGGGACCACCGGCTCGGGGTTGGCGTCGTTGGCGACCCCCGACCACCCGATCCATACGGCTTCTCGCCCAGCCAGGACAGGAGCGAGGGCCGAAACGAGCCCTCCGGGCGAGTCCGACCAGGTGATCTTCCCGTCATCCTCAACCGTGGCATCTACGGGGAGGCGGTTGGCGACGACCACGAACGAAGCGGCTTCATCGCCAATAGGATCTGCTGCTCGCTCCGGCTCCATGACGCTTCCCACCCAAGTCGCCACCCCCCCCGTGACATCCCCGCCCGGAGACACGGCGACCGCCCCCCCCAGTAGCGCAGGGGTAGG
>CAZVCZ010000104.1:0-5166 GCA_964626275.1 uncultured Bifidobacteriaceae bacterium
ACAGCACGACTGACACGACAGCACGACTGACAAGCTCGACAGTCATCCGCACAGCTCCGGTCGTGGTCGGCGTAACCTGACCACCCATGAACGACCGGACCATGAACCAACCCCACGTCCTCGACGGCGTCGGTCCCGAATCGGTGATCGGCGCCGTCGAGCGTGTGGTGGCGATCCCCTCCATCGGGGGAACCCCGGCTGAACTCGACGCCCAGAGGTTCTTCGCCGACGCCTGGTCTGCTGACGGCCTCGAGGTGCACACCTGGGACCTCGACCTGCCCGCCCTCACTGCTCGCCCCGACTTCCCCGGCATGGAAGTCGAGCGCACCGCGGGCCTCGGGGTTGTGGCCCGCTGGCCCGGCACCGGCGACGGACCGACGATCATGCTGCTCGGCCACACCGATGTCGTCCCGCCCGGGGACCTCGCGGCCTGGAGCGGCGATCCGTTCCTCCCCCACACCGAGAACGGGCGCATCACCGGACGTGGGACCGCTGATATGAAGGCCGGCCTCGTCGCCGCATGGCTCGCGGTGCGCAGCCTGAAGGAGTCCGGCATCTTGCTGCCCGGCGATGTGATCCTGGCGGCAGTCAGCGGCGAGGAGGACGGTGGGCTCGGCACCTTCGCCCTCCTGCAGAAACTGGACGAACTGGGGTGGACGGTGGATGCGTGCGTCATCCCCGAGCCGACCGACCTCGACATCGTCCCGGCCAATGGCGGGGCCCTCACCTTCCGGCTGATCGTGCGGGGAGCCGCCACCCACGCCTCCCGACGGTCGGAGGGGGTCAGCGCCATCGAGAAGTTCTCCCTCGCGCTCTCCGCGCTCGCCGATCTCGAGGCCGCCCGCAACGCCCAGGTCGACCCCCTCATGGCGCGCTGGCCGATCGCCTATCCGCTGTCCATCGGCACCGTCCAGGCCGGCGACTGGGCCTCCACCGTGCCGGACCTGTGCATCGCCGAGGGGCGGCTCGGCGTCGCGCTCGGGGAGACTCCCGAGCAGGCGCGCGCGGCACTCGAGCAGGCCGTGGCGAGCCTGGGCGAGAGCGATCCGTGGCTGGCGGAGCACCCGATCGAGGTGCAGTGGTGGGGTGGACAGTTCGCCCCCGGGCGCACCGATCCCGATCATCCACTCATCGCCGCTGTGTCCCGGGCCCACGAGCAGGTCACCGGTGAGGTGCCCGAGATCTATGGCGGCCCCTACGGCTCGGATCTGCGGCTGCTCGTCGGCGCCGGCATCCCGACCCTGCAGTACGGGCCGGGTGATTCCCGCATCGCCCACGCCCCGGATGAGTGGGTGGCCGTCGAGGATGTGCTGACCTGCGCCCGCACCCTGTCCCACCTCCTAAACCAAACTCCGCAACTATCAGCACTTTTTCGCCCCTAAGGAGTTGCGGAGTTCGGCTCATTCACGTGGCGCGGAGCCTTGTGGATGACGTCAGCGAGACACCGGCCACCGGTGCCACAGTGAGCCCATGCCCGATCGACCCCTTCCCCAGCGCCCATGGTTGCGTCGCGACGCTCCCATCCTGTGGCGGGATGCCACAACCGTCGAGGTAGGTGAGGTCCGGCGTCGGACCGTGATCGCGGATGTCCCGCGCGGACTGCTGTCCTGGGTCCGCACCGTGCGCGGTGACCGCGTCCTCGACGACTGCCTGGCTGCCTGCCCCGATCCTGTTGCAGGAGTGGAACTCCTGGCACTGCTGCACGAAGCCGGCGCACTCGACGACGCCTCGCGCATTCCCGCCTGCGCTGTCACCTTGCCTCAGGCGTTGCGCGACAGGGCGCTGCGCCATCACGCCGCCGCCCGCCACACCTACCAAGATGACCGCGCCTATTCCGCTGTCGATGCGCGCGCTTCGGCCAGCGTCGTCGTCCATGGCTCGGGCCCGGTCGCCGAACTCGCTGTCATCGCCCTTCGTCAGGCGGGCATCGGACGAGTGCGTCGAGGTGCGCCACCATCATCGGCTGCCCGCGCCAAGCGTGCTCAGGTCGACGGGATCGATCTGGTCGTCCTCGCCCACCATTGGCATCCTGATGCCCTCGACGATGCTGGGTGTCTCACGCTCGATCTCCCGCACCTGCCGATCGCGGCCTGGGGATCCCGCGGGATCGCCGGACCACTGGTGGTTCCCGGACTGGGGTCCTGCCTGACCTGCCTGGCGCTGCACGCCCACGATCGCGATCCTCGCTGGCCCACCCTGCAGATGCAGCGTCAGCATGCCTCGCCGGATACGCACGCGATCGACACCGGGTTGGCTCTCAGCATCGCCGTTCACGCGGCCCTGCTGGCGTGTGCCTGGCTGGAATCACGCGGAGACGCCGAGGAGGTCGAGGATGTGGTGAATCGGCGGATCGAGATCGGTCTTCCCGGGGGACTGCCTCGCGTGCTCGATGCTCCACCGCATGAGTTGTGCGGATGCCGCTGGCGATCCGAGGTGGCGCGACGGGCCGGCTAGCGGGTGATGAAGGTCTCGATCTCCTCGAGGGAGACCCGCACGCATTCGGGGCAGGTGTGTGTCACGCGCCCGCGCTCACGAGCGAAGGCCCATGCCATGGGGGCGATGTCGTAGCCGCCGGGCATCCCGCACTCGCCGCAGGTGATGGCGGTCGCTGTGCCCGCCGTGGCGTCGACGCCGAAATCGGCAACCGGTGTGACATCCCTCACAAGGTCCATGATGGCCATGTCACGACAATATCGCAATCATGTCGCAAATGGCGTGGCGTGGCGTCTCAAAGTTCCCTGGGAACCGAGATTTATGTGATCTGCTTCACGAAACAGGCCGCAATGACCCCTGAAACGACTGAAACGCGACACGCCGTGTGGGGCTCAGTCCGCCGGGCGGGAGACGAGGTCGAGCAGCTCCGTGCCGTAGCGGCGCAACTTGTCCGGCCCGATTCCGCTGATCCCCGCGAGTTGCTCCTCATCGGCCGGGCGCACCTCGGCAAGCGCCTCCACCGTGGCGTCGGTGAGGACGACGTAGGCGGGCACCCCTCGCTCGCGGGATTCCGCGAGCCGCCACGCCTTGATCGCCTCGATGAGCGCCTCATCCGCGCTCCCCGGGCAGGTGCGACATCGACTACGGGCCCGCTCCGCCGGAGTGACCAGGGCCTTGTCACACACCCGGCAGCGTGCCGGGGCTCGACGTTTCGCGCGCCCCGATCCCGGTCGCCCACCCGCAGGAACGCCGACCCCTGATTGTTCGGGGAAGGCCTCGGCGAGGAACCGGCTTTGGGCCCGCTCCCGCCCCCCGGGTTGTCGGGCACTGGCCCGCGTCAGCATGAGCCGTTCACGCGCGCGGGTGATGGCGACGTAGAACAGCCGCCGTTCCTCGGCGATCTGCGCTGGCGAGTCCGCCTGGCCGTGCGGGAAGGCCCCCTCGCTCAGTCCTGCGACCACGACGGCGGACCATTGCAGTCCCTTGGCGGCATGCACCGTCGTCAAGGTGATCGCATCAGCGGTGGGGGCGTGCTGAGCAGCTTGGCGTTGTTGCAGTTCCTCGACGAGTCCGGACAGCCCGGTGTCCGCAGGCATCGAGGACGCAAGCGCGTGCAGGCTGGCGAGGGACTCCCAACGCTGCCGCACCGGACCTGTGCCACGCGGCGGTTCAGAGGTGTAGCCCATGACCGACAACACCGCGGCGACCTGATCGGCCAGCGCGCCCTCGCCCAGTTCCCCGGATCGTGCCGCGCCGCGCAACCGCGTGATGCCCTCGCGCACCTCCGCTCGGTCGAAGAATCGTTCCCCGCCGCGCACGATCACCGGGAGACCGCGTTCGGCGAAAGCTTCCTCCAGCGCGGGGAGCGTCGCATTGATACGCACCAGCACCGCCACATCCCCTGGCGCGTATCCCTCATCGAGGAGTCCACGCACGTGGTCGGCGATGCCGGCTGCCTCCCCCGGTTCATCGGCGAACGCCTTCACCTCCGGAGCCGGTCCCGCTCCGCGAGTCGCCACCAGAGCACCCGTCGGGGAATCAAGACGTGACAGAACCTTGTTCGCGAGGGAAACGATGGGTTCCCGACTGCGGTAGTTGCGCACGAGTCGAACCTGGGTGGCGGCTGGGAAGCGAGCGGCGAATCCGCGAAGAAACGCATCATCCGCGCCAGCGAACGTGTAGATCGTCTGCGCGGTATCACCCACGACACACACCTCGGCGCGATCACCAAGCCAGGCACGCAACAACCGATCCTGAATCGGGCTCACGTCCTGGAATTCATCGACGGTGAAGTGTCGATAGATCTCACGCACCTCCATCGCGATGTCACCACGGTCTTCGAGGATCGCGACGGTGAGCAGCAGGACGTCATCGAAGTCGATGACGTTCCGGTCGGATTTGATGTCCTCGTAGGCGGAGAAGACTCGCGCGATGTCATAGGCATCCATGGAGGTCTGCCGGTCGTTCTTCTTCGCCAGATCGACATAGCCATCCGCGAGAGTGTTGGACTGCTTCGCCCAGGCGATCTCTCCGATGAGTTCGCGCACCACGGCGGCGTTGCTCGCGACCTTCGCTCGCGCGCACGCCTCACCGACGAGCGGCGCGATGCGGCCCGCCACCTCGGGGACTGCCCCTCCGACGGCCTGCGGCCAGAAGTAGCGCAGCTGACGAAGCGCTGCCGCGTGGAAGGTGCGTGCCTGCACTCCCTCGACCCCGAGCCGAGCGAGCCGCTCCCGCATCTCACCGGCCGCCCGGTTGGTGAAGGTGACGGCGAGGGTCTTGCGGGGATCATGGGCCCCGACGAGCGCAGCGTGGGCGATCCGATGGGTGATCGCCGTGGTCTTTCCGGTCCCTGCTCCTGCCCAGACCACGACCGGCCCCTCGACGGCGAGCGCGACCGCGCGCTGCTCCTCATCGAGGGCGTCGAGGATTGCGTCGGTCACGCGAGCATCGTGTCAGGTCCGGCCGACACCCTCAGCACCTCCTGATGCCAACGTCGCCACCATCCAGCACACTGATCCACGTGAGCAGCTCAGAAGAACACTCCTCGGTCACCATGTTCACCACCTCGTGGTGCGGGTTCTGCCTCCGCCTGAAGGCACAGATGGATCGGGCCGGGATCGCCGTGCGCGAGGTCGACATCGAGGCCGATGACGAGGCGGCGGCTTTCGTCGGCAGCGTCAACAACGGCAACCACACCGTGCCGACCCTGCTGTTCACCGACGGCTCGAC
>CAZVCZ010000105.1:0-4952 GCA_964626275.1 uncultured Bifidobacteriaceae bacterium
CGAGTCCGCCCACCTCCAGACGCCATAGCCGGGCCGAGCGCACCCCCCGGTCCCCCCGCGACTATCGACCCCTGCCCTCGAGCGGCTGGCGTGGCTGGGCCGGTCCACTCGCGGTCACCGCCGTTGCCGGCATCCTGCGCTTCACCAATCTCGGTCGCCCCGACGCGGTTGTGTTCGATGAGACGTACTATGCGAAGGACGCCTTCGCGCTTTTGCGCTTCGGTTCCGAGCAGGCCTTCCTCGAGGGCGCCGACGACACGATCCTGGCCAGTGACGGCAACTGGCGGACCCTCGAGGTGTTCAGCGGCGAACCCGGCTACGTCGTGCACCCGCCGTTCGGCAAGTGGACGATCGCCGCCGGCGAGTGGTTGTTCGGCCTGACCCCCTTCGGCTGGCGCTTCGCCGTCGCCTTGCTCGGCACCCTCGCCGTCCTACTCACCGCGCGCATCGCCCGACGGCTGACCCGCTCGGACCTCATCGGCGTCACCGCCGGGCTGCTGCTCGCCCTCGACGGCATCCACATCGTGATGAGCCGCACCGCCGTGCTCGACATGGTCATCTCCTTCTGGGTGCTGGCCGCCTTCGGCTTCCTCCTGCTCGACCGCGACCAGGTCCGCAAGAGATGGGTGGATCGCGCCGCGCTCTCCCCCTCGACCTGGGGGCCACGTCTCGGACCGCGCCCCTGGCGCTGGGCCGCCGGCATGAGCCTCGGCCTCGCCTGCGGGGTGAAGTGGTCAGGGCTGTGGTTCGTCGCCGTCTTCGGCCTCATGACCGTGATCTGGGATGTCGGACTGCGTCGCCGCCTGGGGGTGGAGAACCCGTGGTCGGCGACGCTGCTGCGCAGCGCCCCACCCGCCTTCATCGCCATCGTCGGCAGCGCCTTCGTGGTCTACCTCGTGACCTGGACCGGCTGGATCCTCACCGATGACGGCTGGGGTCGGCAGTGGGCCGCGGGCCAGGACCCCTCGATCATTCCCGACTGGTTCCGATCCCTGTGGCACTACCACTCCCAGGCATGGTCCTTCCACGTCTCGCTGGAGTCCGACCACTCCTATCAGTCGAATCCGCTGAGCTGGTTCCTGCAGACCCGACCGACCTCGTTCTTCTATCGCGGCGGCGAGGAGGCAGCGGGCACCTGCAGTGGCGAGAACTGCTCCATCGCCATCAACGCGATCGGCAATCCCGTGGTGTGGTGGGCCGGAGCGCTCGCGCTGCTGCACCAGATCTGGCGTTATGTGGCCCACCGAGACTGGCGTTCGGGTGCCGTGCTCGCCGGCGTGCTTGCCGGTTGGGCCCCGTGGCTGCTCTATCTCGACCGCACGATCTTCACCTTCTACACCGTGGTGTTCGTGCCGTTCATCGCCATGGCACTCGCGATGAGCCTCGGTGCCCTGCTCGGGCCCGCGGATGCGCCGGCCGATCGGCGGCGCTGGGGTGCGATCGGTGCCGGGGCGGTTGTCCTCGCCGCGATTGCGGCTGCCTGGTGGTTCTATCCCGTGTGGACCGCCCAGCCACTCACCTATCTGGAGTGGACGTGGCGCATGTGGATGCCGTCCTGGATCTAGCTCACGAGGGGACGGCGCCCTAGGGGCACTCGCGGTTCTTGCCCTCGCGCATCATGCAGACGTACATGTTCAAGATCGCCTTGTCGACCTCGATCACCTCGTCATCGACCGTGACCTCATGGGCCGGCATGATGAAGCGGTAGCGCGTGGTGTCGTAGGGCTTGAGCCCGTCAGTCGGAATCTGCACGCGGGTCAACCAAGGATGCGTCTCCGGGCACTGGTTGGCCTTGCGGATGTCGATCTGCGCCTCGGTCTTCTGCCAGCGCTTGCCGACCTTCACGCGCACCACCGAATCCGCCGGCGGTTCGTACATCCAGCAGTCGCGGTGCACGACCCGCTCGGCCGTCTGGCCCGGGTTCGTGCAGCGGAAGGTGTTCTCCCGGTTGTCGAAGCCACCGGCCTCGATCCAGGTGCAGGCCACCTTCGGGGCGGCTGCCTGGGCGGGCGCCGCGGCGACCAGCGATCCGGCGACCAGGCCGGAGGCCAGGAGTCCGCCCCCCGCGAGGGCGGCGGTCAGGCGTCGGGTGAGAGGGCGCAGGCGCGCGCGATGCATCGACGTCACGTGGAGCTGAGGGGATTTGAACCCCTGACCCCCTCGTTGCGAACGAGGTGCGCTACCGGACTGCGCTACAGCCCCGTGCCGGGCCTTATCGACCCGAACCGGCAGTGAGCGAGGTTAGCAAGGATCCCACCGGGAAGCCGGTCGCGGGGTGAGGATCAGGAGGCGCGGCGAGCGGCGCGCTCGGCGGCACGCTGGGCGGCGCGGGCGAGTTCGGCCTCGCTCAACTCGTCGTAGTTGTCGTCCTCGATCCAGTCATCGAGTTCCTGCAACTCCCGGCGGGTGACCTGACGGGCTGTCTGAGGCGTGGGCCGTGGACGCACCGGCTCCGGCGGGGCTTCCTCGATGAATTCCTCGTCGAAGTCGAGGTCGCGGACCTGCCGGACGGCGACTCGGCGCTCGGCCCGGCGCTCCGAGCGACTCGCCTCGCGCGCAGTCGCGGCGCGGGAGGTCTGCGACGCCCACAGTGCTCCGAGGAGGAAGGCACCGAGCACCACCGCGGGAGCGATCAACGCCCACACGCCCACCATCTCCAACCACCAGGCCGTGCCGCCGAAGGCCGTGAGCGCGATCAGGGTGGCCAGGATCGTGCGCCGCCGACGGGCGGCTCGCTGGGTCGGAGAGCCTGCCCCGATCCTTCCGGAGCGGAACCGAGCGAGGGTGCCCATGGCTTCGGCGTGACGTTCGAGTCGATGGGCTTCATCAGCATCGTGACGGCGCAACCACATGGGAATCAGGACGGCGGCCCACAGGGCCACGATCGCCACGTAGATCAGACCCGTCACATAGATGAACTTAGGTCCAACACGCGGGTAAACCACGCATTCAGCCCATGCGTGCATGTTCGTGTCGCGGTTCGGGTTTTCCGCCCACGACAGGCGACGTCGAGGTCAGTACGCGACGCTGCGAGTCGCGCGCCACCGCGCAAGCACACCTTCGGGAACATCCTCTCGACACAACGCGAAGGTGAGGTGATCACGCCAGGCTCCGTCGATGTGGAGGTATTTCTCCCGCGCACCCTCGGCCCGGAAGCCGAGTTTCTCCACCACCCGCAAGGACGCGGTGTTCTCCGGTCGGATGTTGATCTCGATGCGATGCAGGCCGAGCACGTCGAAGCAGTGATCACTCGCCATCGCCACAGCGGTCGGCGTGATGCCGTGTCCTGCGACGCGCGAGTCGATCCAGTAGCCGATGTAGCCGCTGAGCAGCGAACCCCGGGCGATGCCTCCGACAGTGACCTGACCGACGAGATCGCCGTCGAGGGTGATCACCCAGGGCAGCGTGCGACCCTCGCGCGCCTCGGCGCGCAACCGGCGCACCATGCCGGCAAAGCTCATCGGCGCATCTGTCTCGCCGATCGGCAGTGTCGCCTCCCACGGCCGCAACCACTCGGCATTCACCCGACGAACCTCACGCCAGGCGGCAGCATCGCGCAGCCGGATGGGTCGAAGTCCGATCCGTCCCTCGCGCAGGGTTGCCGGCCAGCCGCGCGTCACGCCGAGGACTCCTCGGCCTGATCTCGACGCCACACGCCCTTCTTGCCCCCGGTCTTCTCGACGAGTTTCACATCATCGATGACCGCCGCGGGATCCACCGCCTTGACCATGTCGATGAGCGCCAGTCCGGCCACCGCGACGCAGGTCAGCGCCTCCATCTCGATGCCCGTGCGGTCGGCGGTGCGCACGACCGCGGTGATCGCGACGTGGTCCTCGTGAACCTCAAGATCGACGGTGACCCCGTGGATCGCAATCGGATGGCACAGCGGGATCAGATCCGGGGTGCGCTTGGCCGCGGCGATACCGGCGATCCGGGCGACCGCGAGCGCATCCCCCTTCGGCACCCCGCCACCGCGCAGCAGCCCGACGACTTCGCTGGAGACAGCTACTCGCCCCGTCGCGGTCGCCGTCCGCGCGGTGACGTCCTTGTCGGACACGTCGACCATCCGGGCCGCACCTGCCTCATCGAGGTGGGTGAAGTTCGCCTCGGTCATCTGTCATCGCTCCCGGCTGAGGTCGAACACGGTGAGCACATCGCCCGCCTCGACCTGGGTGACGTCGGGCGGGACGACCGCGAGGGCATTGGCGCGCGCGAGTCCGCCGAGGATGTGCGAGCCCTGGGCACCGGTGGGCCGGATGACGTATTGGCCATCGGCGACGTCGAGGTCGACGCGCGCGAACTGGGTCTTGTTCGCCGGCGAGGCGAACCCTTCGAGCACGGTCGCGCGCACCTGGGGTCGGGTGATGTCGGTGAACCCCATCATCTTCTTAATGAGGGGGCGCACGAACACTTCGAAGGAGACGTAGGCGCTCACCGGATTGCCGGGCAACGTCACGATCGGCACCCGGTCCTCGCCCAGGGTGCCAAAGCCCTGAGGCATGCCCGGCTGCATCGCGACCTTGGTGAACTCGACCGTGCCGAGCTTCGACAGGACCGCCTTGACGGTGTCGTAGGCACCCATACTCACCCCGCCGGACGTGATGAGTAGATCGGCGCGGACAAGTTGGTCGTCGATCGTGCGAAGGAACAACTCCTCATCGTCGACGACCGGTCCGGCGCGGTAGGCATCGGCACCGGCCTGTTGCGCAGCGGTGACGAGCATGAAGGAGTTGGAGTCGGCAATGAGGCCGTGCTTCAACGAGGTTCCCGGTTCGACGAGTTCATTGCCGGTGGAGATCACGACGACACGGGGGCGCGGATGCACGAGCGCGCTGCCGTGGCCGGCGGCCGCGAGGATCGCGATCTCGCGCGCACCGAGGAGTTGTCCGGCGCGCAGCACCTGCTCTCCGGCGTGAACGTCCTCACCGACTCGACGGATGAAGACACCGGGC
>CAZVCZ010000106.1:0-4858 GCA_964626275.1 uncultured Bifidobacteriaceae bacterium
GGGCGGATGGCGACGATGTTGCCCGGCGTCCGACCGATCATCCGTTTCGCATCGGATCCGACAGCGAGGATCCCGCCGGTGTTCTGGTTGATCGCCACGACCGAGGGCTCGTTCAACGCGATGCCACGACCCCTGACATAGACCAGGGTGTTGGCCGTGCCGAGGTCGACGGCCATATCGCGGCCGACGAACGACATGGTGTTCGACACGTGTCCCTCTCGCTTTCACCGGTGCTCTCGAGCACGATCAGTCGATCACTGACCTGACCATGGTACGGGCGATATGGGGCTGGTGTGACAACAGAGGCAGGTTCTCCCCTAGATTCCGCCCTCGACGCGCCGGGCTCGTTCGACCTCGAGCCGCCTCAGCACCTCCTCCAGACGCTCCTCAGCGCCCTCAGGAAGGGTCAGATCGTAGGCGGCCGCGACAACCGCTCCCAGATCCGCCCGATAGTCATGTCCCCTGCTGTCGAACTCCCCGGGCTTGATATTCGTCGCGAACAGTGTGTCGATGAGCACCTGCACCCACGTCACGACCGGCCACCAGGACATGGCCTCGGGGATATTGCGCCCACGAGGCTGGTCGATCAACCACTGCGGACGGCGATGCAGTAGGTCGCGACGCAGGCGGACCACAGGGTCCCCATCGTGCTCGAGAAACCACACCGGCGGGTGCGGTCGAGGCAGCGGCCGCGGAAGTTGTTCGGGGCGGTCGACGATGACCGGTTCGTCGGTGAGGCCACGGCGGAATCGATCGGAGTCCACTCCCCCCGGCGTTCCCACCCACAGCGCCGACGACACTCCGAGGGACTCCAGCGCTGCCGGATCGATCGCGCGCTGTTGCACGCGAGCGCCCAGGCTCTCGCCGTAGAGGAGCACACGCGGCCGCGCATCAGCCGGCCGCGCCGCCACTTCGGCGAAGACTCGATCCAGCAGCATCTGCTGGGTGTGTGCCGCGAGCTCGACGCGGTCGAGCGAGAGGAACGAGGGCAGCAGCCCGTAGCCGACCGCGACGCTCGCGCAGTCGCCACGGGTCGCAATCTCCACCACCTGGGCAGGAGTGGGATTGGCGTATCCGCTCCCAGCGGGTGACTGCACCAGCAGGGTCGATCGCTCGAAGGCACCCGTGCGATGCAGCTCCTTCATCGCGAGGTCCACCCGCTCATCGATCGACTCCGCGCTGTCCCATCCGATGAACACCCGGATCGGCGTTGCGACTGGCGGCTGTCCCATCACCTCTTCGATGGAATGCGGCGGTGTCGGTGTGTGCACGTACCGAGCGCCCTCGCGACCGAGTCGGTGATAGTCGACCGACGACCCCGGACCACCACTGACCGTTGGCTCGCCAGGGGGATCGGGCAGGCCCGCATCCAGGTCTCGACCACCCTGCTCCAGGCGAGGCAGGAGCAGCGATCGCGCGGCTGTCGCCAGCACGAGGACCCCGCCCGCCGCAGCACCCGCGATGAGTGGTCGGCGCACTAGCAATCCCGGTCGTGTCCTCGCCTGCATGGCAGTGTCCGTGGCGAACCACGCGGTGGCTGCTGCCGCCCCGGCGAGCGCACCCGTCACGGCTGGACCCACCCAGGAGGGCCACGTCATGAGACTGGGCCGCCGGGCGCGCCAGGTCGTGGTCCCCGCGGCCCCGACCGAGGCTGCGGCAGAGATCAGGCGACGGGCCATGAGGCGCCTTTCGTCAGGCGAGGCCAGTCAGGCGAGGCCGGGGAAGAACAGGGCGATCTCGCGGGCTGCCGACTCCGGTGAGTCCGAGCCATGAGTGACGTTGTACTGCGTCTCGGTCGCCAGGTCACCGCGGATGGTGCCCGGGGCTGCGTTTGCGGGATTGGTGGCGCCCATCATCGCGCGCCAACTCACGATGGCCTCGGGTCCCTCGATGACCGCGGCGACCAGGGGGCCGGAGGTGATGAACTCGACCAGATCAGCGAAGAATGGCTTGTCCCGATGCTCGGCATAGTGCTCCTCGGCCACCGCCGCCGCGATCGTGCGCTGCTCGAGGGCCACGATGGTGAAGCCCTTGCGCTCGATCCGACCAACGACCTCGCCAATGAGTCCACGGGCCACGCCATCGGGCTTGATCAGGACCAGGGTGCGCTCCGACACAGGGATTCCTTTCGTTCACAACTCGGTGTGATGCTCGACCTCGCGCCATTCGCGAGAACGGGGTGAGCCTAGTAGTCGCCGCGGTCAGCCCGACTCGCGCATCGCATCGGCGCGACGTCCCCATCGAACGGCCAACCACCACAGCACGGCGAAGATGCCCCCGACGATCAGCATGGCGGGAACCAGGATCGACGTAGCCAGGATCAGTCCCTGCAGCACCCAGCCGGCCCACACGGCCCACGGACGCGTGATGAAACCAGCGGTGAGGATCAATGCGATCATCAAGGCGATTCCCACCACGATGAACAGCCATGGCGGCCCTGTCAGGGTCCCGACATTCGCCGCAACCGGGATGAGCAACAGCACGACGATGGCCTCGAAGCCGAGAACCGAACTCCCCAGCACCCTCATGCGTTCCCCGCCGATCGCAGCAGCAGGCCGCGAGCCTGGCCCGCAGTGACGACCGACCCCGTGACGACGACACCGGACGCGGCATAGCTATCCGCCTCCTCGGCGAGCGTGATCGCCGCATCGAGGGCGCCGGCAAAGGATGACGCCACCTCGACCCGCTCCGCCCCGAAGACCTCGACTGCCAGGGCCGCAAGATCATCGACGCCCATGGCGCGCGGTGAGGCGTTCTGTGTCACCACGATCTCGTCGACCGCGGATTCCAGGGCCGCAAGGATGCCGAGAACATCCTTGTCAGCGAGCACCGACACGACCGCTACGAGATGGGTGAAGGCGAACGCCTCGCCGAGTGCAGTGGCCAGGGCGCGAGCACCGGCCGGGTTGTGTGCGGCGTCGATGAGCACGGTCGGTCCACGGCGCACGACCTCGAGTCGGCCCGGCAACACCAGCGTGCCGAAGCCCTCCTCGACCACCTCAGCTGGAACCTCCTGGCCGCCGAGGAAGGACTCCACGGCAACAAGGGCGCATGCCGCGTTGTGCGCCTGATGCTCCCCGAAGGCAGGAACGAAGACCTCGTCGTAGACCGCGGCGGTCCCATCGACCGTGATCACCTGTCCACCCACCGCGATCTCGCGTCGGGAGACCTCGAACTGCCGGCCCTCCCACACTCCGGAAGCGGACACGGCTTCGAGATGGTCGGTGATGACGGCCGCTGCCTCGGGACGCTGTACGCCGATGACGGCCGAGGCCCCCTCGGTGATGATCCCGGCCTTCTCCCGAGCGATCTCAGCGAGCGTCGCCCCGAGATAGTCGGTGTGGTCGAGATCGACGGTGAGAACGACGCCCACCTGCGCCACGGCTGCCGACGTGGCATCCCACGAACCGCCCATGCCGACCTCGACGACCGCGACATCGACGGGCGCATCAGCGAAGGCTGCGTAGGCAAGTCCGGTGAGAATCTCGAAGAAGCTCAGTGCGACTCCGCCTTCGGATGCGCTCTGGGTGTCGACCATCTCCACGAAGGGAGAGATGTCCTCCCACACCTGAACGAAGGACTCGGCGGAGATCGGCTCTCCGTCGATCTCGATCCGCTCCGTCGGATCGAGCAGGTGCGGGCTGGTGAACAGACCCGTCCGCAGGCCAAGCGCGCGCAGGAGCGACGCGATCATTCTCGCGGTGCTGGACTTTCCATTGGTGCCCGTGACCGCGATCACCGGCGCGGACTGCTGAGGATCGCCGAGGAGGTCCAGCAGAGCGGTGATCCGAGCCAGGGAGGGTTCGATCCGGGATTCCGGCCACCGCTGGGATAGGTCAGCGACGACCTTCTCGAATCGGGCGCGCGATTCCTCGGCATCAGCCACGACGAGCACCCTAACGGCCCGAGCATGGCCCGGCATCCGGCTGCCTAGGATGAGGGACCATGACGCCCGAGCCCTCGTCCACCTCCCGCGTGCCCGAGAAGCCCAGCATCGATGGCCTGGAGTCGCGATGGGTTTCCTCCTGGGAGGAATCGGGGATCTACCGATTCGACCGGTCGAAGACGCGCGACGAGGTCTATTCGATCGACACCCCGCCCCCGACGGTGAGCGGGTCATTGCACGTCGGACACGTGTTCTCCTACACCCACACCGACTGCATGGCCCGATACAAGCGCATGCGCGGGCTCGAAGTGTTCTATCCGATGGGGTGGGACGACAACGGACTCCCCACCGAGCGGCGTGTGCAGAACTACTACGGCGTGCGCTGCGATCCGTCGCTGCCCTATGTTCCCGACTTCGAACCCCCGGCTGAACCGGATGCGAAGAACCAGCTTCCGATCTCGCGTCGCAATTTCGTGGAGTTGTGCGAGCGCCTCACCGTCGAAGACGAGGTCGCCTTCGAGGACCTGTGGCGCCGGCTCGGCCTGTCGATCGATTGGACGCAGACCTATCAAACGATCGACGACAATGCCCGATCGGTGTCGCAGCGAGCGTTCCTGCGCAATCTCGCCCGCGGCGAGGCCTACCAGACCGAGGCGCCGACACTGTGGGATGTGACGTTCCGGACTGCGGTCGCCCAGGCCGAACTTGAGGATCGTGAACGACCCGGTGCCTATCACCGCATCGGGTTCCCGCGCGCTGACGATCCTTCGAGCCGGGTGTTCATCGAAACGACGCGCCCGGAGTTGCTCGCCGCCTGCGTCGCGTTGGTCGCCCACCCCGACGACGACCGCTACACCCAACTCTTCGGGCAGTCCGTCCGCACACCCCTGTTCGATGTCGAGGTTCCCGTCGTCGCCCACCACCTCGCCGATCCGGAGAAGGGCTCCGGCATCGCCATGATCTGCACGTTCG
>CAZVCZ010000107.1:0-4820 GCA_964626275.1 uncultured Bifidobacteriaceae bacterium
GCACGCGCATGCGCTCGCGACTGCCGAAGGTGCTCCACGCCATCGCTGGCCGCACTCTCCTCGAGCACGTGCTCTCCGCCGCGGCGGCGATCGAACCCCACCACGTCATGGTCGTCGTCGGCCACGGCCGTGATGAGGTCATCGCCCATCTCGATGAAGTGGCGCCCTGGGTCGACACCGTCGTGCAGTCCGAGCAGCGGGGCACCGGACATGCCGTGCGGGTGGCGCTCACCGCGCTGGTCGAGGGAGGTCATCTCGACACGACATCGACCGGTCCGGTGATCGTCTTGAGCGGGGACACCCCGCTGCTCACCGGTGACACCGTGCGCCATCTCGTGGACGCCCACAGTCAGCACCGAGCAGCCATCACGCTGTTGAGCGCGGTGCTGGAGGATCCGACGGGATACGGCCGGATCGTGCGGGGTGCGGACGATCATGTGCAGTCGATCATCGAGCACCGCGACGCCGATGAGTCGGTGCTCGCGATCTCGGAGATCAACGCCGGGATGTATGTCTTCGAATTCGCCACGCTCGCTGAGGGATTGCGGCGTATTGGATCGGACAATGCTCAGGGCGAGGAGTACCTCACCGATGTCCTCGGCATCGCCCACGGCGACGGCGAGACCATCGTGGCGGACATCGTCGCCGATCCTGAGGAGATCCTCGGGGTCAATGATCGGGCTCAACTTGCCGAAGCGGCTGCACACATGCGCGATCGCATCAACGCGGGCTGGCTTGCCCAGGGCGTGTCCATGCTCGATCCGAACAGCGTGTGGATCGATGTGGACGTCGATCTCGCACCCGACGTCATGCTGCTCCCGCAGACCTTCCTTCATGGCCCGACGTCCATCGCGTCGGGCGCGCGCATCGGTCCGGGGGTGACCCTGACCTCCTGCGAGGTGGGCGAGGACGCGCAGATCCGGCATGCGGTGGCTGATCTCGCCGTTGTCGGTCCGCGCGCGACGGTCGGTCCCTACACCTATCTGCGACCGGGAACCCGGCTCGGCGAGGGCGCGAAGGCGGGCTCCTATGTCGAGATCAAGAACGCAGAGATCGGCGACGGCGCGAAGGTTCCGCACCTGTCCTATGTCGGCGACGCGCAGATCGGCGAGGGAACCAATATCGGCGCAGCGACGGTGTTCGTGAACTACGACGGTGCGACAAAGCACCACACGGTCGTGGGCCGGCACGTGCGCATCGGCAGCGACACGATGCTCGTGGCCCCGGTCACCATCGGCGATGGTGCCTACACCGCTGCCGGCTCGGTGATCACCGAGGATGTGCCACCCGGTTCGATGGCGGTCGGCCGGGCACGGCAGAGGAATATCGACGGATGGGTGGCGCGGCGCAGAGCCGAGTCCCCCTCCGCGCAGGCCGCCGAGGCAGCACAACGGCAGGAGGAGTCATCGTGAGCAATCTGACCGTGCCCCCGAATAAGCGCCTCGTGCTGCTGTCGGGTCGATCGCACCCCGAACTCGGTCAGGAGGTCGCCGAGCAGCTCGGCGTCGACCTGTGCCCGGTGTCGGCGTACGACTTCGCCAACGGAGAGATCTTCGTGCGGTTCGAAGAGTCGGTCCGCGGGTGCGATGCTTTCGTGCTCCAAAGCCACACCTCGCCGATCAACACCTGGATCATGGAGCAGCTGATCATGGTCGATGCGCTGAAGCGCGCCTCGGCGAAGCGGATCACCGTGATCGCGCCGTTCTACGGCTACGCACGTCAGGACAAGAAGCACCGCGGCCGCGAGCCAGTGTCGGCTCGACTCATGGCCGATCTGTTCAAGGCGGCGGGTGCGGATCGACTCATCTCCGTCGATCTGCACACCTCCCAGATCCAGGGCTTCTTCGACGGACCCGTCGATCATCTCTTCGCGCTGCCGCTGCTCGCCGACCATGTCGCGCGCCATGCCGATGCGTCGAACATCACCGTCGTGTCACCGGATGCGGGGCGCGTGCGCGTGGCGGAGAAGTGGACCGACATCCTCGGTGCTCCTCTGGCGATCATCCACAAGCGCCGTGACCCGGATCTGCCCAACCAGGTGCGCATGCTCGAGGTGGTCGGTGATGTGCGCGGCCGGATCTGCGTCGTCGTCGACGACATGATCGACACCGGCGGCACGATCGTCCAGGCTGCCGAGACACTCTTCGACAACGGCGCAGCCCAGGTGATCGTGGCGGCGACCCACGGCATCCTCTCCGAGCCGGCCCGCGAGCGACTGATGAACTCACGGATCAGCGAGGTCGTCGTCACCAACACCCTTCCGATCCCCATGGATCGTCGATTCGACAAGCTCACCGTGCTGTCCATCGCACCGCTGCTCGCGAAGGCGATCTACGAGGTGTTCACCGATGGCTCGGTCACCCGGATGTTCGAGCCGGTGGAGCAGCCCACGCTCATCGGGCCCTGACCCCCTGGGGTAACCTGTCCGTCGTTCCACGGCGAGGGTGCGACGGAGCACCGTGATCGACGGGGTCTCTGCCCTCCCGCGCGTGTGTGAATGCACTACTCCTATCCGCCGGGATGGGGCCATTGTTCGACAAGACCGACATCAGGGTCGTCATCGATCCGCTATGAGGAGACCGCTGTGCCCGAGAAGTTCACCGCCGAGACCCGCTCCGACTTCGGAAAGGGCGCCGCTCGTCGACTCCGCCGCGATGGTCGCATCCCCGCCGTGGTCTACGGCGCGAACAGCGAGCTGATCCACATCTCCCTGCCGGCCCACGAGTTGACCCTCGCGCTCCGCGTGCCCTCGGCGACGTTCACCATCGAGGTGGATGGTGCCACTCGACTGGTGAAGCCCCGGGATGTGCAGCGAGATCCGGTCCGTCGTGACATCGAGCATGTCGACTTCATCGTCATCGACGAGGCTGAGGCGCGCGCACGCGCGGCACGGTCGGAGGAGATGGTGGCCGAAGCCGAGGCTGCAGCCGAGGCTGCTGCAAAGGCCTTCACCCCCAAGGGCCCGGCGATGGACGAGCCCACCGAGGGTGGCGAGGCCGCAGCCGAGGGTGGCGAGGAGTCCGGCGAGGGATCCTCGCAGGACTGACACCGGCGACGTCCTCATGCGTTGCATGAGTGAGTAGCTGCAGCAAGGAGAAGCGTGAGCCTGCCCCGCGATGACGCCACGATCGTGGTCGGGTTGGGCAATCCGGGCGAACGGTATGCCGCGACCCGCCACAACATCGGCGCGATGGTCCTCGATCACCTCGTCTCGGCGGCGGGGGACCGCTGGAAGTCCCAGCGCAAGACCCGCTGCGATGTTGCCGAGACCCGGTGGGCAGGACGACAGGTGATCCTGGCTCGCCCGCACAGCTACATGAATGAATCCGGGGGTCCGGTGTCCGCGCTCGCCGGTTTCTATGGCGTCCCAGCCGAGGGAATCGTCGTCTTGCACGACGAACTCGATCTGCCCTTCGGCGCTCTGCGGATCAAGGCCGGTGGCGGAGACAACGGCCACAACGGGCTGAAGAGCATCCGTCGATCGATCGGAAGCGGCGACACCGTGCGGGTGCGTATCGGGGTAGGGCGACCGCCGGGGCGACAGGATCCGGCCGACTTCGTCCTGCGGCCCTTCTCGAGCACCGAGCGCGCGGAGCTCCCCGAATTGATCGGTCGTGCTGCCGATGCCACGGAGTGCGCTGTCACCGAGGGTGTGGCGGTGGCGCAGAATCGTTTCAACGCAAGCCCCTAGACCGACAGGAGTCGACAGCGATGACCACGAATGCCCGCGACACCGCGAGCCTCACCGACATGCAGGTCTCCGCGATGATCGCCGAGGAGGCCGGCGCGCTCCTGCTCGACCTGCGTGCGGCATTCGGACCGGTGGATGAGACCGCAGGTTCGGATGAACTGCGCAAGGCGGGGGATCGACGCTCACATGAGCACATCGTCGCTCGATTCGCTGAACTGCGACCGGATGACGTCGTGCTCAGTGAGGAGGGTGTCGACGACCCGGCGAGGCTCGATGCCGACCGTGTGTGGATCGTCGACCCCCTCGACGGCACCCGCGAATACGGTCAGGGTCGCAGCGACTTCGCCGTTCACATCGTGCTGTGGAGCAGGGACTCGCATTCGCCCACCGGAGGGTCCCTGAGCGCCGGCACAGTCGAACTACCCGCGCAGAAGTCCTGCCGCCGCACCGACGACGTCGCCCCGGTCCTGCGGGGGCTGCCGGAGGATCGCGCCGTGCGTGTCGTCGCGTCGCGTACCCGGCCTCCCGCGGTGCTCGCCGATGCCGTCGACATCCTCGCCGCGCGGCTGGCCGAGCATGGCCACGACCGCGGTGTGGAGGTGATCGATGTCGGCTCTGTCGGTGCCAAGGTGCATGAGATCCTCTCCGGCCGTGCGGAGGCCTATGTCCACGACACCGGATTCTGGGAGTGGGATGTCGCAGCACCCCTGTCGGTGGCCCATGCCTACGGCCTCACCGCCTCGCATCTCGACGATTCGCCGATCGCGTTCAATGCACCGCGGCCCTACGTGACCGACCTCATCGTCGGATTGCCCGCGCTGGTGATCGACCTGCAGTGGGCGATGCGGGAGGCAGCGCGCGCGTGAGCCTGCTCGCACTGCACGCTCGCCTCGCCACGCAGTCCGCTGAGTCGCCAGCCGAGCCTTTCGCCGAGGCCATCGCCCGAGCGGGGTCGGCGTCAGGCGGAACGGATCTCATCGCACCGGCTGCGGCACAACCGTTCATTGCCGCCGTCCTCGCGGATGCGGTGGCAGGGGCCGACCTCGGTGAGGCGGGGGTGGTGCTCGCCGTCACGTCCTCGGTGGCGGAGGCCGAAAACCTCGCCATCGGCGTGGAAGATCTGCTCGGC
>CAZVCZ010000108.1:0-4004 GCA_964626275.1 uncultured Bifidobacteriaceae bacterium
TCTCGGCGGTGCCGGTCACTCTCGACGTGGTTCCCGGTGGTCTGGTCGTCCAGGGAGCATCCGATGCGATCTGCCTCGCCGCCCCGGGGGTGGAGTGGGCCATCTCCGATGGCATCGGGGGACAGACTGCCACTGCTGTCATCGACGCGAGCGCCGGCCCCGTCGTGCTCGAGTTGCGCTACGGCACCGATGACGTGTCCGGCGAATGCGCAGGCCGTGAGCGATCGGTGGTCGAGCAGTCCTGGCGGGACTGGGTCGAGGTGCTGGAGCTGCCAGGTGTGGATCCGGAATGGGAGAAGCGGTCGGCACTCACGCTGAAGGGTCTGTGCTATTCGCCGTCGGGCGGGGTGCTGGCCGCGGCGACGACGAGTCTGCCCGAAGGCATCGGGGGACTGCGCAACTGGGACTACCGCTATGTCTGGATTCGCGATGCCGCGCTCACGGTCCGTGCGCTGGTAGATCTTGGTTCGCTCGCTGAAGCCGAGGCCTACCTCGACTGGTTGCACGATGTCGTCACGGCCGCCTCGAGCCCGGAGCGGCTGCATCCGCTCTATTCGATCCATGGCACCGAACTCGGGCCGGAGGCGGTCCTCGATCACCTGCCCGGGTATGCCGGCAGTCGACCTGTCCGAGTCGGCAATGCAGCCCAGGGGCAGGTGCAGCTCGATGTATTCGGCCCCGTCGTTGCATTGATCGATGAGGTCTCCGAACGTCGAGGATCGGTATCCGATGCGGAGTGGGCGCTGGTCGAGGACTGCGTCACCGCGGTGTCGATGCGGTGGCGCGAACCAGATCATGGAATCTGGGAGATCCGTGATCATCCCCGCCATCATGTCCACTCGCGCATGATGTGCTGGTTGGCCGCCGATCGTGGACGCCGGATCGCGGATCGGCGTGGCGCCGCTCGACCGGAGTGGCAAACATTGAGCGATGACATCGTCGAGGACATCGAGCAGAACGGCTTCGATGAGGAGCTCAATTCCTATGTCTGCGCGTATGACCGCAGGGTTGCGGATGCTGCTGTCCTGCAGGGGATCTTGGAGGGCTACCCGGCGTCCCAGGAGCGCATCGCCGGGACGGTGGCGTTCATGGAGAGCCAACTGCGCCGCGCCGGCGGGGTCTATCGCTACCGCTACGACGATGGACTCGCCGGGCATGAGGGTGCCATGCATATCTGCGGTGCCTGGCTTGCAGCGACCTACGTTCGGCTCGGCCAACTCGACGATGCGCGGCAGATGCTCTCAGCGATGTTCGATGCCAGTGGGGTCACCAGGCTGCTCCCCGAACAGATCGACCCGACCGACGGCCGCGGACTGGGGAATCACCCGCAGGCGTATTCACACCTCGGAGCGCTTGCGGTCGCTCGGGAATTGAGTCGGGCCCGCGCCCGATGATCGACGACAGCGATATCGATCCGCACGGTATTCCCGATCGGCGGTATGGCACGACCCCGGCGACCGCGCCAGGTCCCAGCGGTCCGCAGATGTTGCGCGCGTTTACCCAGATCCGCCGGGATCCACTGCAGTACCTCGTGGACACATCAGCACAGTTCGGACCGGTCGTGCAGTTCCCGATCCCGCGCCCACCGAGTTACCTCGTGTCCGACGCTGCAGCGGCTCGACGGGTCCTCACCACCCATGCACGGGGCTATGACAAGCAGACACTGCAGTACTCATCGTTGTCGCTCGTCACCGGCGAAGGTTTGTTGACCTCGGATGGTGAGGTGTGGCGGCGACAGCGCCGGCTGGTCCAACCCGCCTTTCATCACGAAGCCATTGCGGCAGTGGGGGATCACGTGGCCGCCGCACTCGACCGTCTCGATGAACGCTGGACCCAGTTGCCGCCGCGAGGCGCGATCCTCGATGTCGACGAGATCATCATGCGCACCACTCTCGAGGTCGTCGGCTCCTCCCTCTTCGGCACCGACCTCGCGGGGGATGCCCATCGACTCACCGAGGCGACGCTGAGCGCACTCGATGTCGTCGTCGCTCGCGCGCGAGTCCCGATCACTCCTCCGGGGTGGGTGCCGACCCCGTCGAATCGACGGCTCCAGCAGGCGGTGCGCACCCTCGATGAGGCGGTCGCAGGCATCCTGGCCGAGCGTCGAGCCGAGACGCCCGGGCAGCGTCGGGCCGACATGCTCGATCTGCTCCTGGCCCCCGATGATGAGGGGGATGTCCTGAGCCCCACCGAGATCCGCGATCAGGTGGTGACCTTCATCGTCGCCGGTCACGAGACGGTGGCGAGTGCGCTCACCTGGGCGCTGTGGCTGGTCTCCGGTGACGATGCTGTCGCGCAGCGGTTGCAGGACGAAGCCGTGGCGGTGCTCGGGGACGGTGCGCCGCGGGTCGAGGATGTGCGGCGGCTGCCCTACGCGCGTGCGGTCCTCGATGAGGCGATGCGGCTGTATCCACCGGCCTGGTTGGTCACCCGTCGTGCCCGGGAGGCCGATGTCCTGGGGGGACGGGTGATCCCGGAGGGCGCACTGGTGATCCTGAGTCCCTATCTGGTGCACCGGGATCCGAAGGTGTGGGCCGATCCGGATCGATTCGACCCGGATCGCTTCGCCGGCGGACTGCCCCGGGGTGGGGATGCTGCGGCTGCCTACTGGCCCTTCGGGGCCGGACCGCGACTGTGCATCGGCCGGGAGTTCGCTCTCCTCGAGGGGGTGCTGCTGCTCGCCGGACTTGCCCGGCGGGTTCGCTTTGCTCGCGATCCGGGGATCGCCGATCCGCGGGCAGTGCCCCTGGTCACGATCCGGCCGGAGGCCGGGATGCCGCTGGCGGTCAGCCGCCTCGATGCACGTAGTCCAGCAGTGCGGACTTCTCCTCCTCCAGTGATGTGAGCTTCGCCTTCACGACATCGCCGATGCTCACGATGCCGGCGAGGAACCCGTCGTCGTCGACCACGGGTAGGTGACGAAACCGGGATTCGGTCATCGTGGTCATCGCTTCGTCGATGGAAGTGTCGAGTCCGACGGTGACGACCTCGGCGGACATCAGGGATGACACCGGTTTCGGTCTGACGCCACCTGTGGTTCCAGCATCCGGATCCGCCGCCATGGCGCGGACGATGTCCCGCTCGGACACGATGCCGTCGATATGCCGACCGTCTGCGGAGACCACGAGCGCGCCTACCCCGTGTTCGGCAAGCAGCGACAGCACAGTCACGATCCGCTCCTGCGGGGTCACCGTGATGACCTCGGGGCCCTTCGAGGACAGGATCTGCTCGATCTTCATGTCCTCCAGGGTCGGTCTTCTCGTGCTCGCGCGTCCAGAGGTGAAGCGAAAGTGCGGTGAGTCTGCGACCGGTCTGTGATGTTCACGGGCTAGTGCAGGAGGTCGATGACCGCGTCGTGCAGATGGCCGTTCGTGGTGATCGCGCTGTCCAGGGTGGGCTGTCCGTGGAAGGAGGTGATGCGGCCCCCGGCCTCGACGACGATGGGAACGAGGGCGGCGACATCCCAGAGGTTCAACTCAGGTTCCGCGGCGATGTCGACGGCACCCTCGGCCACGAGCAGATGGGACCAGAAGTCGCCGTAGGCACGCAGGCGCCAGGTCGCCTGGTGAAGCCGATCCAGGGAACCATCGGGCCAACCGATGGGATCGCTCACGCTCACCGATGCATCGGCGAGATCTCGCACCTCGCTCACTGCAATGCGGCGAGGTTCGGTGTCCTCGGGTCCCTGGGTGAAGGCGCCGTGTCCGGCGGCGGCCCACCACCGGCGCTGGAGGCCGGGGGCACTGACGACGCCGACGGTGATCTCACTCGTGTCGTCGATGAGCGCGATGAGCGTGGCCCACACCGGGACTCCGCGGACATAGTTCTTCGTCCCGTCGATCGGATCGATGACCCATCGTCGACCGGCTGTGCTATCGCCGCCGTATTCCTCGCCGATGACGGCATCACGAGGTCGCTGGACGGCCAGCATGTCGCGCAGTGCCCGCTCGACGGCCTGATCGACCTCGGTGACCGGGGTCAGGTCAGGCTTGGTGTGCACCACC
>CAZVCZ010000108.1:4053-4743 GCA_964626275.1 uncultured Bifidobacteriaceae bacterium
AGCGATATCCCGCCATCGTGAGGGCATCGGCGGCATCGGCGAGGGTGATCGCCAGGGCAAGATCATCGGCTGACGCGGGGGCCACGCGGATCACGTTATCCGTCCGCACGGTGTCGACAGCGCGTACGGTGGTGTTCGTGCTCGATTCGATCTTCGGTCTGCCCACCCACATCCTGGTCGTCCACGCGGCGGTGGTGCTCGTGCCGCTCGCAGCGATCGGGGCCATCATCATGGGCTTCGCCCCGACCTTCTCCGTGCGATTCGGACCAGCCGTGGTCGTTATCGCCGGAGCCGGTGTGGTCTCGTCGATCCTGGCCCGCCAATCCGGGGAGTCCCTCGCCCTGCTTCGAGGTGTGAGCGTTGATCATCAGTCCAGTGGGTCGCTCATGCCGCTATTCGCCCTCGGGCTGTTCGCGGTCACCCTCGCGCTGTGGTTGGTGGATCGTCGGCGAGCGCGTCGACGTGCGCTGGGCACGCAGATCCTCGCGGTAGTCGTGGTCGCGGTGGCTGTGCTCGCCACCGGATGGACCATTCGCACCGGGCACACCGGCTCGGAGATGGTGTGGCAGGGGATCTATCCGGCCTGACCGGACTCGGTGGCACCGCGACTGGCGAGAAGCCGGCGGAGGGAGGCCAGGCGCGCCTGGGCGTGCGGGTCCCCGGCGACGAAGGCATCGAGCCCGCACTCCT
>CAZVCZ010000109.1:0-4731 GCA_964626275.1 uncultured Bifidobacteriaceae bacterium
CGGCGCGCGAGCCAGTCGACAGTCCCGACGATGTCGATCCGTTCACAGGCCTCAGGTACGCGACCGCGACGGGCAATGGCGGTCGCGAGCAGCGATCGAAGCTACGGCGGGCCGACGCTCAAACCCTGAGCGCCCCCTCAGATGCGAGGTTGCGGTCGGCTCGGGCCACTCATGGGGATGGCCAGGGCTTCATGGGCCATAAGCCCATGTCGCACCCAGGTGTCACTCGCGGTCGAGTGACACCTCCATGCCCGGTAGCGACACCCAGGGTTGGCGGTGCTCGCACCAGGCTTCGATGGTGGGGCGAACATCCGAGATGTCGTCGAGCGTTCCCGCCTTTACAGCGATGATCCCGGCACTCTTGGCCAATTCCGACATGATCGGAGATCCACATGATGAGCAGAAGTTGCGGCGCACATAGACGTCGTCACCGAGTTCACCCCGCTCCTCGTACGTGGACAACGTGCCGGTGACGCTGAACTGGGATTCGTGCGCCACCAGATTCACCGAAAACGCGCTGCCTCCCTGGCGCTGGCAATGGCTGCAGTGGCACACCGCTGTGGCGAGGAGATCGCCGCTCACCACATAGCTGATCTCTCCGCACAGGCAGCGACCGGTTCGAGAGGATGTCGTCGACATGGCCGAAACCTAGCAGTCGACGATCACCTCGTGATCTGTTGGCGAGGGGGGACCGCGTCGTGAGTCGTCAGGCATCGACGCTGGTGGCGCGATCCCGAGTCCCGTACGCTCTCCGGGGTCGGATCGATCGGTTGCGTTGTCGGCGGATCAGCCCGGACATTTGTAGGGGGGGCGGCGTCGAGGGGGCTGTCGTCGATAATTGAGGGGGATATGAACATGGCTGCATCGGTTTTTGGGGGTATTCCCCGGCCTCGGGATGTCGCTGCGATCACTGCCGAATGGCTGACGTCGGTGATGAAGGCCTCAGGCAGCGATGCGGTGGTTGCGTCGGTGTCGCAGGCCACGATCGGCGAGGGTGTCGGCATGATGTCGGGGCTTTCACGCCTCATGGTCGAGTACGCGAGCGGTACGGGTCCAGCCTCGCTGATCGCCAAGACTCCGGCAACCAATGACGCCAACTTGGCCGTCGCTCAAGCGTTCAACCTCTACAGCCGGGAAGTCTTGTTCTATCGAGACCTCGCCACGCGCACGACGGCTCGTACCCCTGTCATCCATTACGCCGATATCGACCCCGACGGGGTCGGCTTCTTGTTGCTGATGGAGGATCTCACCGAGTTCCGCCTCGGCGATCAGGTCGAAGGGTGCGGGCTCGAGGAGGCGATGGCTGGTGTCGAATGGTTGGGGCGGCATCACACATCGTTCTGGGGTCGCACCGAGGACCCCGAGTTGGCATTTCTGCCAGCTATCTGGCCGTCCTACAACTCTGATGCCCTCACGCAGGGATGCGAGATGGGTTGGGCTCCGATGATCGAAGCCTTCGCCGACGTGATCCCGCAGCGCTACCGTCAGATGCGTGAGGCGTACACCGCGGCGCAGCCGGCGTTGTATGCGTGGATGGCGTCGGGCCCCGTGACCGTGGCCCACGGCGACTTCCGGATGGACAACCTGTTCTTCGGACGCACACCAGAATCGGACCGTCTGATCGCGCTGGACTGGCAAGGTGCCTTGATCGGTCGCGGATCCCAGGATCTCGCCTATTTCCTCTCTGGCAGTGTGCGTACCGACGTGCGTCGCGCCCATGAGCGCGAGCTCGTGGCCCGCTGGCATGAACTGCTCGTCGCTGGGGGTGTCGAGGGATACAGCCTCGAGGACGCATGGGAGGACTATCGGCGGGCTGTGGCCTACGTGTGGACGCTCGCCGTGGTGATCGCGGGGACTCTCGACCGGACCAACGAGAGGGCTCATGCGTGGATGTCGGTGATGATCGAACGCTCGATCGCCACGATGGACGATCTCGACATCATCGCACTCGTCGACGAACTCGCGGCTCAGGCAGGCTGACCGCCAGGGCTCGAGTGTGGGGCCGACCGTTTGATCGCAGGCGGTCGGCCCCAGCGCTCAACGAGGCTGATGTCCCCCCATCTCGGTGCCCATCGACGGTGCGTCGTAGAGATAGGGATCCGGAAGCTCGAATCCGGCGTCCGCCAGACGCCAGCCCCACTGACTGGCCACGAGCCACCGACGGGCGCGCCATGTGCCATCGCTCATCGGCACGAATGTCCCTTCGTACATTCCGCCCTGGTTGCCCCAGGCGATGGTGGTCACGAAGTAACTGGTCAACTTCGCCTCGGTGATGTCGTCGTTCACCCAGACGGAGGTGTTGGCGGCGTTGTGACGGTGCCCGTCGGCGCGGATCGGGCCGTACACGGCGCGGATCTTCTCCTCGGTGTCGAGGAGAAGGTTCTGGCCACTTCCCGGGGGATAGTTCGAGATCACCAACACCGCATCGGGCGTGAACACGTCGGTGAAGAGCCGATCGATGGCGTTGTTGTCGATCGAATGTAGGTAGCGATGGAAGGTGTAGCGGACGGCCTCGATGGCCTCGAGTCGGGCGATGCGCGCTTCGAGATCGGCTGACATGTGATCCCCCTTCGGATCTCACGATGGTCGTCGTCGCGATCGACGGCGACGCTGGATGAGTGGACCCTAGGAGATCCCTGCGCCGGTGATCGTGGCAGCGATCTCACCCGGGGTTGTCACCACTACCGGTTCCTGATGCCCTGCTACGGTCCGGTCATGATCCGAGTCAGCGTCACCTATCCGACCACCGAGGGCGCGACCTTCGACCACGAGTACTACGCATCCACGCATGTACCCCTGGCCGTGGCTGCGTGGAACCCGGTCCGCACCGAGATCGACAAGGGAGTGGATGGCCCGAATGTCGCCGCGGTCCACATGGTGTTCGCGTCCATGGACGATTTCCAGGCCGCTCTCGGGGCTCCGGCAACCGCAGATGTGATGGCCGATGTAGCGAACTACACCACGATCGTTCCCCAGATGCAGATCTCGGAGATCGTCGAAGCCTGACCGCTCAAAGCCACTCCCAGGCTGCGATGCTCGGGTACCCGGAGGAGGTCGGGGCGTTGTTCAGGTGCCTGACAATGCGGCCACGACCGGGGCGAACGCGTCGATCGCGTCAAGCTGGACGGTGACATACGAGCCTTGCCAGCGCTCACGTTGTTCGATGAGTTCATCAGCGATCTGAGCTGGCGAACCCACCATGGCGTGGGGGCTTGCCAGGATCGTGTCGGCATCCATGCCCATCGATGACCCCACCTTGGCTGCGACCGCATCGCGATCATCGGTCACCGTGGTGACGAATTTGAGAATGCTGATCTCGATGTCCTCGAACCGTTCACCAGCAGCCTCGCGGACCCAGTCCAGTTTCTCGTCGGTCGCATCTGCAGACATCGACGCAATGGCCGCTGGTCCGAACGAGCCCGCACCGACATTGGGATTGACTCCCACGATGTCAGCCAGGCGAGCTGCAGTCGTGAGGACTCGTTTGCCGCCCCCTCCCACGACCACGGGAGGTCCACCCACTTGAACGGGCTTGGGCATTCCGTTCATGTCGGTGATCGTGTAGTGCTGGCCCTGATACGAAAACGGCTCCGGACCCCACAGACCCCGTAAGACTTCGATGGCTTCGATCATCCTGTCGATTCGGATGCCGGCAGACTCGTGAGCGACTCCGGTCCAGCGATAGTCCTCGTCCATCCACCCGGCTCCCAGACCGACCTCGAGGCGACCGTCGCTCAACAGGTCGATCGTGGCTGTGTCCTTGGCGAGAAGGGCCGGATGTCGAAAGTCGTTGGCAAAGACCAACGAACCCACTCGCAGGTCTGTGGTCGCTGCGGCTGCCGCAGTGAGAGCCGGGATCACGCCGAGTTGGTCGCCGTAATGGTCGGGCATCAAGAGGGTGGAATATCCGAGGCCCTCGGCTCTGCGAGCGATTTCGGTCCACGCCGTCGCAGACGATGCTCGAGATGCCATGAGGCCGAATCGGAACGGGCGAGGATGAGACATTGTGGGGACCCTAGTGGTCTCGGATCGCCGTCATGGGATGTGGCGTGACGTAGCGCCATCACATGTTGGCTCGATCTGCGACTCGGCCGTCGACATCGGCGAGCTGAGACTCTGGGGTTCATCCTCGAGGCCGACGCAGGTGACTCGCTTCAGACAGGGTTGATCGTCGACGGCGACCACATCGAACCACAGTGCGAGGGAGGCATACGCAAGAGGCCGATCTCCGGATCACCCATCGGCGGAACCGAAGGCGCCGAGATGTTCGTCCACGTCGTCAACACCCGCTACGAAAAGGCCACCCACCCTCGTCACCACCAACCGCGCCCTGCCTGCACGGGGTCAGATCTTCGGTGACGCCGTCGTCGTCGCCATCTTGGACCGGCTCATGCACAAAGCCATCGTGTTCAGCATCAAGTGAGTCGCCCCGGGATTCGTCAAGGCTCTCGTGCGCCCTGAGTTGTGCGCTGTCAGCTTGCTTGATCGCGGTCGGAGTTGTCTCGGGCTACGCTCGGGGCGATGACATCGTACGCACCCTCCAGCCAGGGTGCCCCTGGATTCGCAGGGTCCTCCACTGCGATCCGGGCCGCGGTACTCGCTGGATTCGTGGGTGGGTGGGACGCTACGGCGCTGTAATTCATCTTTCCGGCCATTCGTGATGATATCGCCGGTGGAGATCCCGCGGCCGCCTCATGGGTGTTGTCGATCACCTCCATCGTCGCGGCTGCT
>CAZVCZ010000110.1:0-3149 GCA_964626275.1 uncultured Bifidobacteriaceae bacterium
TGACGCTCTCAGCGGGGCTCCCGCGGTCGAGGATGAGCGATTCCGTGTTCCGCGCATCCTGGACGAGGAGTGATCGAGGTGGCGAATTCTGCCCTGGAAGCCGATCTCGTTCGCCAGCCGGCGACCGTACTGGCAGCAGCCATCGCAGCGGGTGATGTCAGCGCCCGGGAGGTTGCTCAGGCGCATCTGGACCGCATCGAGCAGGTCGATCCTGCTGTGCACGCCTTCCTTCATGTCGATACCGACGCTGCCCTGGCATCCGCGGATGCCGTGGATGCCAAGCGGGCGGCGGGGGCGACACTGGGCAGTCTCGCCGGTGTCCCGCTCGCCCTCAAGGACGTTCTCGCGATGCGCGGAGTGCCCACGACCTGCGGTTCACGGATCCTCGAAGGCTGGCGCCCGCCCTATGACTCGACCGTGGTGGACCGACTGCGTGCAGCGGATGTCGTCATCCTCGGGAAGACCAATATGGATGAGTTCGCCATGGGCTCCTCGACCGAGCACTCGGCCTACGGTCCGACGAGGAACCCGTGGGATCTCGACCGCATCCCGGGCGGATCGGGGGGCGGTTCGGCGGCGGCGGTGGCGGCCTTCGAGGCGCCCCTGGCCATCGGCACCGACACCGGCGGCTCGATCCGCCAACCCGCTGCAGTCACCGGCACGGTCGGGGTGAAGCCCACCTACGGCGGGGTCTCCCGCTACGGCCTGGTGGCCCTTGCCTCAAGCCTCGATCAGGCTGGACCCTGCGCACGAACGGTTCTCGATGCAGCGCATCTACATGCCGTCATCGGCGGACATGATCCCCGGGATTCGACGTCGATCGATCAGCCGGTGCCCGATGTCGTGGCAGCGGCCGAGCGGGCCGATGTCAGAGGTATGCGGGTCGGCCTGGTGCGCCAACTCGACGGCGAGGGCTACGCGCCAGGTGTGCGACAGCGCTTTGCTGAGGCGGTGGAACTGCTCACGCATCTTGGGGCTGATGTGGTCGAGGTCGACTGCCCGCACTTCGAGTATGCGCTCGGGGCCTACTACCTCATCCTGCCGAGCGAGGCCTCGAGCAACCTGGCGCGATTCGATGGCATGCGTTACGGCTTACGCGCGAATGACGATGGTGACGCCTCGGTGGAACAGGTGATGTCGGACACCCGCGAAGCTGGGTTCGGCCCGGAGGTCAAGCGGCGCATCATGCTGGGAACCTATGCACTCTCCAGCGGCTATTACGACGCCTACTACGGACAGGCCCAGAAGGTGCGCACGCTCATTCAACGGGATTTCCAGTCAGCCTTCGACAAGGCCGATGTCCTGATCTCGCCCACGGCTCCGACGACGGCCTTCCGGCTCGGGGAGAAACTCGACGATCCACTCGCGATGTACCTCAATGACATCGCGACGATCCCGGTCAACCTCGCCGGCAATGCGGCGATGTCGCTCCCCATCGGCTTGTCGCCCGATGACGGGCTCCCGGTCGGCATGCAGATCATGGCTCCGGCCATGGCCGATGATCGGCTCTATCAGGCAGGTGCTGCGGTCGAAGGAGCCCTGTTCGACCGGTGGGGTCACCTGCTCATCGAGGAGGCGCCGGCGCTATGACCACGACGACCCCCCAGATCGTCGACTTCGACGAGGCTCTCACCCGCTACGAACCGGTTCTCGGTCTCGAGGTCCATGTCGAACTCGGCACCGAGTCCAAGATGTTCTGCGCATGTCCGACAGCGTTCGGTGCGCCGCCCAATACCCAGGTGTGCCCGGTGTGCCTGGCGATGCCCGGTGCCCTTCCCGTGATCAATGAGCGTGCCGTCGAGTCGATCATCCGGATGGGGCTGGCCCTGCACTGCGATATCGCCGAGTGGTGCCGGATGGCGCGCAAGAACTACTTCTATCCCGACATGCCCAAGAACTTCCAGATCAGCCAGTACGACGAACCGATTTGCACCGATGGTTATCTCGACGTCACAGTCCCGCTCCCGGACGGTTCGGGAACGAAGACGGTGCGTATCGAGATCGAACGAGTCCACCTCGAGGAGGACACCGGGAAGTTGACTCATGCCGGTGGTTCGACCGGACGGATCCATGGCGCGGACTACTCCCTGGTCGACTACAACCGCGCGGGCATTCCGCTAGTGGAGATCGTCACGAAGCCGATTGTCGGCACCGGTGAACTCGCACCCGCGGTCGCGAAGGCCTATGTCGCAGAGTTGCGCGACATCATGCGCGAACTAGGTGTGTCCGATGTGAAGATGGAGGAGGGCTCGCTGCGCTGCGATGCGAACGTGTCGCTGAATCGCCCCGGTGATGACTGGGGGACGCGCACCGAGACGAAGAACGTCAACTCGCTTCGCTCGGTGGAGCGTGCGGTGCGCAGCGAAATCGAACGCCAGGCGGGTGTGCTCGACATCGGCGGGTCGATCACTCAGGAGACCCGTCACTTCCACGAGGACACCGGGGTGACGACCCCGGGACGCTCGAAGGAGCAGGCGGAGGACTATCGATATTTCCCCGAGCCCGACCTCGTGCCCATCGCCCCCGATCAGGCGTGGGTCGAGCAACTGCGCGGAACCATCCCCGAGCAGCCGTCCGTTCGGCGGTCACGCCTGGCCGACGAGTGGGGTATCGGTGCCTTCGAGATGGAGTCCCTGGTCAACGCCGGAGTCCTCCCACTCGTCGAGGCTTCTGTCGCCGCCGGCGTCGGCCCTGCTGCGGCACGCAAATGGTGGGCTGGTGAATTGCTCCGGGTGAGCAATGAGAAGGGAATCGACCCAGCCGAGTTGCCGGTCGCTCCGGCGGACATCGTGCGGGTCGAGGAGCTCATCGACGCGGGGACGATCAACGACAAGCTCGCGCGCAGTGTCTTCGACGGGATCATCGCGGGCGAGGGCGATGCGGACGCGGTGATCGGGGCGCGCGGGCTCGCTGTCGTCTCCGATGACTCGGCCCTGATGGCTGCGATCGAGGCGGCGCTCGCCGAACAACCCGATGTCGCCGAGAAGATCAGGGGCGGCAAGGTCGCGGCCGCCGGTGCGATCGTGGGTGCGGTGATGAAGGCGACGCGGGGTCAGGCGGACGCGGGCAAGGTGCGCAGCCTGCTGCTCGCACACCTCGGCGTCGAAGACGCGCAATAGGTAAGGCGTCGAAGACGCGCAATAGGTAAG
>CAZVCZ010000110.1:3249-4579 GCA_964626275.1 uncultured Bifidobacteriaceae bacterium
GACGCTCAGCCGTCGAGTTCGAGAACGAGGACGCGATCGTCCTCGGGTCGAGGGTCGCCCCTCCCGTCGGTGTTGCTCGTCATCAACCACAGCGTTGAGTCCGAGACGGCTTCCACCGTGCGAAGTCGCCCGATGTCTCCCAGGTCCAACGCGACGGGCTCACCGACTCGATCGTCGGCGACCGGCACCTGCCAGAGCACCTGTCCGCGCAGAGCGGCGACGTAGATCGCCGGGGACTCCCCACCGACATAGGCGATGCCACTCGGCGAAGCGAGTGAGGTCGGCGACCAGGTGGCGACCGGATTGATGAATCCGGGGGCATCCGTGACGCCCTCGTAGAGCGGCCAGCCGTAGTTTCCGCCTGGTTCCAGGATGTTCAGTTCATCTGCTTCGCTGGTGCCGAATTCACTCGCCCAGGCCCGCCCTGCATCGTCGAAGGCCAGGCCCTGGACATTGCGATGGCCGAGGGTGAACACAGGGGAGTCCGGGAAGGGGTTGTCGGCGGGAATCGCGCCGTCGGGGGTGAGTCGCAGGACTTTGCCACCGAGGCTGTCGCGGTCCTGTGACAGCGACGGATCGCCGGCGTCCCCCGTCGCGATGTAGAGCATCCCGTCGGGGCCGAAGGCGATGCGGCCGCCGTTGTGAATCGACGATCGGGGAATCCCGGTGAGGATCGGTTCGACCTCCCCGAGCCCGGAGGGTGCCCAGGTCATCCGAATGACTCGGTTGTCCCGCTCCGTGGTGAGGTAGATGTACACCTGATCCGGCAGATCCGGTGAGACTGCCAATCCGAGTAGGCCGCCCTCACCCTCAGCTCGGACATCCGGAACGACCCCGAGTTCCGTTCGCCCACCGGTGGCATCGAGTAGCCAGACCCGTCCGGTGTCACGCTCGCTGATCAGGGTGGTGCCGTCGGCTGCGAACGCCATACCCCAGGGGGAGACCAGGCCCTCGGTGAAGGTCGAGGCGACCGTCACGCTTGCCGGTGCCGGCAGCGGATCCGTGATCGGGTCGGTGGCGTTGGGGCCACCGCTGGAGCAAGCGGTGAGAGCCAGCAGGCCAGCAGAGGCCATGGCCAAGACGTACGCGTGAATGCGACTACCCATAACTCCACTATGCGCGAAGAATCCAGGGGACGCGACGCGACGCAGGGTGAATGTGGTGGGGTGGTCCCATGATCAGCGTGCCTGTGGGCCTCGTCCCCGACCCTCCTTTGCGGGGCTGCGAGGGATATGGCGACCTCGCGGATATCGATGTCGCGTCGGTTCGCTTCTACGTCCCGCCTTACATGGGGGGCCCGGAAGGTTTCGAGATCATGCGACAAATGCCC
>CAZVCZ010000111.1:0-4468 GCA_964626275.1 uncultured Bifidobacteriaceae bacterium
TGCACACCTTCGCCAACACCATCAACACCATCGAGGGTGGCACGCATGAGGAGGGTTTCCGGGCCGCACTCACCACCCTGGTCAATAAGTTTGCGCGCGATTGGGGTGTGTTGAAGGAGAAGGACAACAACCTCACCGGTGAGGACGTGCGCGAAGGCCTCACCGCGATCGTCAGCGTGAAGCTGACCGAGCCGCAGTTCGAGGGCCAGACGAAATCCAAGCTCGGCAACACCGAGATGAAGACCTTCGTGCAAAAGCTCGTCAATGACCAGCTCGGTGCCTGGTTCGAATCGAATCCCGCGGAGGGCAAGGAGATCGCGCGCAAGGCGGTCAATGCGGCGACTGCCCGCATCGCTGCCCGCAAGGCCCGCGATCTCGCCCGCAATCGCAAGGGATTGCTCGGTGGTGCCGGGATGCCCGGCAAGCTCATCGACTGCTCGAGTCGCGAACCCGAGGAGTGCGAGGTCTTCATCGTCGAGGGTGACTCCGCTGGTGGTTCGGCGCGCCAGGGCCGTGATCCGCGGACCCAGGCGATCCTGCCGATTCGCGGAAAGATCCTCAACGTCGAGAAGGCACGCATCGACAAGGTGCTCGCCAATAATGAGGTGCAGGCGCTGGTCTCCGCGCTCGGGACGGGCGTGCATGACGACTTCGACATCAACCGGTTGCGCTACCACAAGTTGGTGCTCATGGCCGATGCCGATGTCGACGGCCAGCACATCCGCACCCTGCTGCTGACCCTGATCTTCCGGTTCATGCGACCCCTCGTCGATGCGGGGCACGTCTATCTCGCGCAACCACCGCTGTACAAGTTGAAGTGGCAGCGCGAGGCCCCGGAGTACGCCTACTCCGATCGGGAGCGTGACGCTCTGGTCGAAGCTGGGACTGCCGCAGGCAAGAAGCTGCCGAAGGAAGAGGGCGTGCAGCGTTACAAGGGCCTTGGCGAGATGAATGCCGACGAGCTGTGGGAGACCACGATGGATCCCGAACGCCGCGTGCTGCTGCAGGTGACCCTCGAGGACGCCGCGATGGCTGACGAGACCTTCACCGTGCTCATGGGCGAGGACGTCGAGTCCCGCCGCAACTTCATCCAGCGCAATGCACGCGATGTGCGCTTCCTCGATATCTAGAGTCCACGAAGGAGCTTTCCTTGACTGAGGAGATCATCACTCCGGGCGGTCGTATCGACCCGGTCGACCTGCAGGTCGAGATGGAGCGGTCCTACCTGGACTACTCCATGAGCGTCATCGTGTCGCGTGCGCTGCCTGATGTCCGTGATGGCTTGAAGCCCGTCCACCGTCGCGTGCTGTTTGCCATGTACGACGGCGGCTACCGCCCAGACCGCAACTTCTCCAAGTCCGCCCGTGTCGTCGGCGACGTCATGGGTTCCTACCACCCGCACGGCGACTCGGCGATCTACGACGCGCTCGTGCGTCTGGCTCAACCATGGTCGCTGCGCTATCCGCTCGTGCAGGGTCAGGGCAACTTCGGCTCCCCCGGCAATGATCCGCCCGCGGCCCAGCGCTACACCGAGTGCCGCATGGCTCCCCTGGCGATGCAGATGGTGCGCGATATCGACGAGGAGACCGTCGACTTCGCCCCCAACTACGACGGGCGAACCCTCGAACCGGTCGTTCTGCCCAGCCGCTTCCCGAACCTGCTCGTCAACGGCAGCGCCGGGATCGCGGTCGGCATGGCCACCAATATTCCTCCGCACAACCTGCGTGAGGTGGCCTCAGCGGTCGAGTGGGTTCTGGACAACCCCGAGGCGAGCAGCGAGGACACCATGGCGGCTCTCCTCGAGCGGGTGAGCGGTCCTGACTTCCCCACCGGCGGTCTCATCGTCGGCCGACGCGGGATCGAAGACGCCTATCGAACCGGGCGTGGCTCGATCACGATGCGCGCCGTTGTGACGGTCGAGGAGGATGCGAAGGGTCGACAGGTCCTCATCATCACCGAACTGCCCTACCAGGTGAACCCCGACAACCTCCTGCTGCGTATCGCCGAATTGGTGAGCGACGGCAAGCTCGGCGGGATCGCCGACGTGCGGGACGACTCCTCGTCACGGACCGGTATGCGCCTGGTCATCGAACTCAAGCGCGATGCCGTGGCGCAGGTGGTGCTCAACAACCTCTACAAGCAGACCCAACTGCAGGAGACCTTCGGAGCAAACATGCTCGCGTTGGTCGACGGTGTCCCGCGCACCCTCACTCTCGAGCAGTTCGTGCGATCCTGGGTCACCCACCAGATCGAGGTCATCCAGCGCCGCACTCGCTATCGGCTGCGCAAGGCCGAGGAGCGCGCACACATCCTGCGCGGCTACCTCAAGGCCCTCGATGCACTCGACGATGTGATCGCACTCATTCGTGCGTCGGCAACAGTCGAGGATGCTCGCTCCGGTCTAATGGAACTCCTCGAGATCGATGAGTTGCAGGCCACCGCGATCCTCGACATGCAGTTGCGTCGCCTCGCGGCGATGGAACGCCAGAAGATCATCGACGAGTATGACGATCTGATGGCGAAGATCGCCGACTACAACGACATCCTCGCCTCCCCGGAGCGGCAGCGCAGCATCGTGCGCGATGAACTCGCGGAGGTCCTCAGTGATTTCGGCGATGACCGGCGCACTCAGTTCGTGCCCTGGGATGGCGATGTCACAGATGAGGATCTCATCGCAGTCGAGGACATCGTCGTGTCGATTACTTCGGGTGGTTACGCGAAACGGACCCGCACCGATGCCTATCGCGCGCAGCGCCGTGGTGGTCGTGGTGTCAAGGGCGCGGCACTGCGCACCGATGACGTCGTCGAGCACTTCTTCGTCACCACCACGCATCACTGGCTGCTGTTCTTCACCAACACCGGTCGGGTCTATCGGGCGAAGGCCTATCAACTGCCTGAGGCTGGTCGAGACGCGAAGGGTCAGCACGTCGCGAACCTGCTTGCCTTCAATCCTGATGAGGAGATCGCGCAGGTTCTGGCGATCCCCGACTACGAGGCGGCGCCGTACCTCGTGCTCGCGACTCGCAGCGGCATGGTGAAGAAGTCACGACTTACCGACTTCGACTCGGCCCGAACTGGCGGGATCATCGCGATCAACTTGGGCGAGGGGGATGAGTTGATCTCCGCTCGACTGGTGAGCGCTGAGGACGATCTCATCTGCGTGTCACGCAAGGGCATGTCGGTGCGGTTCACCGCCAGCGACGCTCAACTGCGCCCGATGGGGCGCGCGACCAGCGGAGTCATCGGCATGCGCTTCCGCGGCGATGACGACCTGCTCGCGATGGACGTCATCTCCCCGGAATCCTTCGTGGTGACCGTGACCGATGGCGGCTACGCCAAGCGCACCCCGGTCGATGAGTGGGCGCCGAAGGGCCGAGGAATCCTCGGGGTGCGCGCGATGCGGATCGTCGAGGACCGCGGGAACCTCGTGGGTGCGGTCGTCTGCGCCCTGGATGACGAGATCTTCGCCATCGCCTCCGACGGCATCGTCATCCGCACCAAGGTGGATCAGATCCGGGCGTCGGGCCGCGACACCATGGGTGTGCGATTGATGAACATCGGAGCCGATCGCAGCCTCGTTGCTGTGGCTCGCGCGGGGGACTCCGGTGAGGAGGTCGTGGACGAGGACGAGGACGGAATCGACGTCGAGAACGACAACATGACCGGTGCCGAGCCGGTTTCCGAACCGGATCCGGGCACGAATGAGGGTTAGTCTGTAGCCAATGACCAGCGAGACGACCACCGAGTCGGGCGTACCGGAGATCTCCGAGATCTCCCCGGCCGCCCCGACCCCGATCGGCCGTCGACTGGATGAACCGCCAGGCTCTGGTGCCGCGGTGCCACCCCCGGTGCCCGCCCCGCCGCCGGTGGTGCGCGCTCCCGGCGCTCACGCTGACGGAGATAAGCCCCGGGGGGAGACCCCGGCGGAGGGCATCCCCGCGGTCGATCCCAAGGCGGCGATCCGACCCCGGCGGGCCCGGCTCTACATCGCTCGGATCAATCCGTGGTCGATCGTGAAGGTCGGCTTCATGCTGTCCGTCGCTCTCGCGGTCGTGATCGTGACCGCGGTCGCGGCGACGTGGTGGGCCCTGGATTACAGCGGCACCTTCCTCACCCTGGCCCGGACTGCGGACGACATCATCGGGGCCGGCACGACAAGTTTCGATATCGAGGCCCTCTTCGCCTTCGAGCGGGTCTTCGGGGCAGCCGTCGTCATCGCAGCGGTCGAGATCGTCCTTGTCTCCGTGCTGGCGGGGCTCTTCGCGATCCTGTACAACCTCACCGTCGGGATCACCGGGGGCGTCGAGGTCACCTTCTCCGACGCCGTTTAGGCCGCCCCGCGGGTGAGTGTGTAACCTAGGGCGCTGTTACGGGCCTATAGCTCAGCTCGGTTAGAGCGCTTCCCTGATAAGGAAGAGGTCGATGGTTCAAGTCCATCTAGGCCCACATGAAGAAACTATTGCTGCTC
>CAZVCZ010000112.1:0-4225 GCA_964626275.1 uncultured Bifidobacteriaceae bacterium
CATCGGTGAGTGCGGCGGGGGAGGGCTCCGGCGGGCGCGGACGGGTGTCCTTCGTCCAGGTCGTGCCCGTCCAATAGCGCTGCAGGTGGTCGGTGAACGGATCGTCGTACCACCCCTCCGGCATTGGAGGGGGTGGGGAAGCCGGTGGCTCGGGAGGTGGGGTGGTCACGCGCTCAGCAGGGAGTCGATCTTCGTGGCGAGCGCGGGCTCGGGCTGGGCGCCGACGACTCGGTCGACGGCCTGGCCGTTGCGTAGGAACACCAGGGTGGGAATGCTGCGGGCGTCATAGGCCGAGGCGATCTGGGGGTTGTCGTCGACGTTGACCTTCACGACCTTGATCGCACCGGCGTAACGGCGCGCGAGGGATTCCAGGACGGGGGCGACCATCCGGCACGGACCACACCAGGGCGCCCAGAGATCGACGAGCACGAGTGAATTGGTGTCGGTGACCGCGGCGAAATCGGCATCGGTCGCGTCCACGACCCAGGGCACCTCACCCTTGCATTTCGCGCAGCGCGGGCGACCCTTCGTCGCAGCCGGGACCCGGTTCTTCGCCCCGCAGGAGGGACAGACGGCAATGCTCACGGTGACCAGTCTGCCTGACGACTCTCAGCGATGGCGTCCGGATGCCATGACTCCCCGCGCGCTGCGCCACGACATCAGCGACCAGCGGGAGGCGGCGCTGAGGATGCTGCCGAGGCTGGCGAAGGACCCGATGGAGGCGACCGAGAAGGTCGAGCCGATGCACCCGATCGAGGCGAAGGAACCCACGGATCCGATCGACAGCGTCGAGCCGGTCGAGCCGATGGACAGCAGGGAGTCGCGGGAGGCGATCGACCACTTCGATCCCGAAGGGCGCAGGCGGGGTAGCGCAGCATGAGACATGCTGTCCATCTTGCCTGAACCTTGCCCGAAGCGTGTCTGACATGGAGGCCGATGCCGCATGGATCGGGCCTAGGGTCGGGTCCATGGAGTGTCCGGCATGGAGTTGACCGGTGCGAACGTGGTGCATGCCGACGGCCGGATCGGTCCGGCGACCCTGCGCATCGAGTCGGGAATGATCGTCGAGGTCGACGACACGGTGCCGGCGCGAGGCGGAGTGCTCGAGGGGTTGACCCTGCTTCCGGGATTCGTCGACCTGCACTGCCATGGCGGTGGCGGGGGCGACTACTCATCGGCTGATGCGGCCTCCATCGAGGCGGCGATCGGCTTCCATCGCAGGCACGGAACGACGACGAGCCTCGCGAGTCTCGTGTCAGCTCCGATTGATGAGCTGCAGCAGCAGACCGAGGTGCTGAGGCCATTCGTCGAGTCGGGTGAGTTAGTCGGCGTGCATCTGGAAGGACCGTGGCTCGCGTCGGGCGCGTGCGGGGCGCAGGATGCTCGGACGTTCACTGCACCGGATGTCGATCAGGTCCGGGAGGTGTTCACCTGGGGTGACGGGGTCGTCGCGATGGTGACGATTGCTCCCGAACTTCCCAGCGCACTCGATGCGGTGGTGTCCCTGCGCGGTGCCGGCATCATCGTCGCGGTCGGCCACACTCGCGCAACCCATGATCAGACACATGCGGCGATCGATGCGGGCGCGACCGTGGCGACGCATCTGTTCAACGCCATGCCGCCGATGCATCATCGCGCACCGGGCCCCGTGGGCGCTCTGCTCGCTGATCCGCGGGTGAGCGTGGAGATCATCTGCGACACGGTGCATGTGCATCCCGATGTGGTGCGCCTGACCCTCGCTGCTGCCGGCGATCGCGCGGCGCTGATCACCGATGCGATCTCCGCGGCAGGGACGACGGAGGGAATGGTGATGCTGGGCGAACAAAACGTGAATGTACAAGAAGGCGTTGCGCGAGTGGTCGAATCGGGCGCGCTCGCGGGCAGCCTGCTGACAATGCGTGATGCATTAGCTCACGCGGTGTTCGATTGCGGGATCGATCTCGCGACTGCGAGCCGCGCCGCTTCCCTGGCCCCGGCACGCGCTCTGGGCCTGTTCGATCGGGGTGAGATCGCGCATTCGATGCGCGCTGATCTTGTCGCCGTCGACGATCAGTTGCAGGTGCATCGCGTGATGCGCGCGGGCCACTGGCTCGACTAACGTCGACTGAGAACCTCAGTCGTTGTGGTCGCCGACCTCGCCTAGCTGTTCATTCGGAGCGACGGTGTGCTCGACGAGCAGTCCGGCACCCACCGCACCGCCGAGATCACCCAGAGCAGCGAGCAGAACCTGCGGGGGCTTCTCCGGCAACACCAGGTGCGGCATCATCTGCTCGCGGATCCGGTCGACGAACGGCGCGCCCAGACGCAGACCCAGTCCGCCGCCGATGACGATCGCCTCCACGTCCATGAGATTCACCGCGCTGGCGATGCCGATACCCAGTGCCCACTCGGCGCGCGTGATGAGCTTCTCCGCCATGTGGTCGTGGTGCGCGAGGGCCTTCGCCCAGACTCCGCTCGCGAGTCGGGTGCGGCCCTTGTGCTCCATGATGGTGAACAGATCGGTGTGCTTGCCCTTCGCTACCAAACGCCGCGCCTCGATCTCCATCGCCGCGCGACCGGCGTACGCCTCCAGGCATCCCTTCTTCCCGCAGGTGCACGGCGCACCATCGGGCTCGACGACCATGTGACCGATCTCGCCTGCGGCGCCCCGCCCGAGCCACAACTCGTCATGCAGCACGACACCGCCGCCGACCCCGGTTCCGCAAAAGACCCCGATCATCGAGGAGTAGGGGCGCCCCGCGCCGAGGCGCGACTCGGCCATGACCGCCACCTGCACATCATTGGCGATCTCGATAGGAACCCCGAGGGCTTCGCGCAGTTTCGACGCGACCGCAACGCTTCCCGACCAGTCCGGCAGGTTGCCCGCATGGCTGACCGTCCCAGCGTGCTTGTCGATCTGCCCAGGCGAACCCACCCCGACGCCGATGAGCTGATCGAGCCCAGCGGAGGCATCGGAGACGGCGTCGCGCACCGCGCCCGCGATCGCGTCGAGGACCCCCTGCGACCCGTTGTCCTGCGGAGTCGGAACGCGGCACTGCCCGATGATCTCGCCATCGGGGTCGATGACCGCCACCTGGATCTTCGTACCGCCGAGATCGACGCCGGCTCTGAGCATGTGGGGGCCTCCCTGGGATGTGATCCCTCGCAGGTTAGACCCCGAGCCGGGCGAGCGGCTAGGTCAGGATGCGGATTGATCAGGGAGCCGGTGCGGTGCCGGTCATGTCCGGCTCAGCCTCGGTCGAGGCGGGGGTGGTCGGCGAACTCGACGTCGGGGTGGGGCAGCCCGGGCCCGACGGGGAGGGAGACGGGGCGAGCAGCGCGGCGTCGACCTCCGACTGAGGTGCGACAGCGGTGAACGCCTGACCGAGGACGGTGTCGATCGTGGCATCGGTGCGGCCGTCATCGACGAGCAGTGAGCCGGGGATGTAGTAGGCCATCAACTTCGCCGAGGACAGGCCGGAGGGTCCGTGGCGGATCTCGGCGGGCGCGCTGACGACGCGGGCCAGCGGGTCGTTGTCGATGGCGCCGATGATGAATCCGCGGGTCTGCAGTTCCTCGGCGGTCGAGGCGGCGAGGCCGGCGCGTTCGGTGGAGTTGTAGACGTTCGTCGTCACCTGCGAGGGGGTCGGTAGTCCGGCACCGGGGGTGACGGTGACGGTGACGCAGGGCTCGGAGGTCTGGGTCGGTGAGGCACTCGTCGGTGTGGCTGTCGAGCCGCCACCACCAGCGTCGGTGCCCGACGCCCCACGGATGATCACCGAGAGGCCGAACCCGGCGGCGAAGAGGACCACCATGCCCACGATCACGAGCACGATCGACACCGCGGGACTCCGGCGACGCCGATGACTGCGGCTTTGGCGGGGGCCGGGTGGTGGTGTGCTCATGTGGTGGGGGTGCCTTCCCGAGGAGTGCCGGTGAGTGCGGGGTCATCGCCTGCGCGTGGAAGACGACTAAGAGGAAGTGTAGGTCGGGAGGGCCATTGAATCGTGAACCACGACGCTGCGACACGGCGGGCGAGGTGGATCGGGGTGAGATCGGGACCGCGGCGCTACCGACATGTGACCGGCCTGTGACCCAAAGCCCATGGTCGGATCCGGCTGCGCCGATCCTCGTAGCTCATGGTCGGATCCGGCTGCGCCGATCCTCGTAGCACCGCCAATAACACTGACGGGTACCCTCGTCGGCGGAGGATTCGCCTAGTGGCCTAGGGCGCACGCTTGGAAAG
>CAZVCZ010000113.1:0-4160 GCA_964626275.1 uncultured Bifidobacteriaceae bacterium
GGGGAGGTGCCGGTGATCAACTCGATCTTGCCGGTGGGAAGCGCCCGGATCGTGCAGTGCTCCCAGCCGCCGGCGACGTACTTCAACGCCCCGAGGGTGCGGGAGGGAGCCAGGCCGCACATCTCGGTGAACGTCGAGATGCCCAGGCCCAACTGCACCGGATCGCCCGAGGCGCGACGGGCCTCCTGCTCGGCACGCAGCTCGTCGTAGCCGAACAGCTCCATGGCCTTCGCCGTCGCTGCTTCGTAATTGCCGGTGTCGTAGGTCAACCCGGCGATGGTGGCGTAGGGGAACTCGTCGTGCTGGATCCAGTTCTCCTGCCGCAGCTTCATCGGATCCATGCCCAACTCGTCGGCCAGCTCGTCCATGATCCGCTCGATGGCGAAGGTCGCCTCGGGGCGTCCCGCACCACGGATCGCGTCGGTCGGGGTCTTGTTCGTGAACACGCCGACGCAGTTGAAGTCGTAGGACTCCATCTTGTAGATCGCGGGGAACATGAACATGCCCAGCAGCGGGATACCTGGCGTGATGATCTGCAGATAGGCGCCCATATCGGCGAGCAGTTCGACCTTGAGGCCGAGCAACTTGCCGTCCTTGGTGGCGCAGATCTCGATGTCCTGGATCTGATCGCGGCCGTGGTGGCTGGCGACCATGTCCTCGCTGCGGGTCTCATTCCACTTCACCGGCCGGCCGAGATGGCGGGCCAGTTGCACGGCGAGGACCTCCTCGCGATACAGCTGCAATTTGCCGCCGAAGCCGCCGCCGACGTCCGGCGCGACGATGCGCAACGCGTTCTCCGGCAGCCCCGTCACGAGAGCGAGAAGCACTCGCAGCACGTGGGGGATCTGGGTCGCCGACCACACGGTCATCTCATTGCTCATGCCCATGGGGGAGGCGACGACGGCACGCGGCTCCATGTAGCCGGCAATGATGCGCTGGTTGATGAAGCGGCGCTTCACCACAACATCGGCCTTGGCCTTGGCCTCCTCATACGGGATCCCTGTGCCGGGCAGTGGGAAGGTGTAGCACTCATTCGTCATCGGGGCGCCCTCGCCGTCGTGAACGAGGGGGGAGCCCGGCTGCAGCGCGGCCTCCATGTCAACCACCGCGGGGAGCGGCTCGTAGTCGACCTCGATGGCCTCGAGCGCGTCATAGGCCGCGGCCTTGTCGGTGGCGAGGACGACCGCGACGCAGTCGCCGACGTGGCGGACCTTGTCCACCGCGAGGGCGGGGAACGCCGGCATCTGGATGTCGTCGGTCACGGGCCACACGCAGGGGATCGCGCCATTGAGGTCGCCGAGCTCGGCGGCGCCGTAGGCCGCGACGACGTGCGGCTGATCCAAGGCGCCGGACACATCGAGCTTGGTGATCTTCGCGTGGGCCATCGGGCTGCGGAGGATCGCCATGTGCAGCGTGCCGGGCAGCTGGATGTTGTCGGTCCAGTTGGTCTGGCCGTGCAGCAGTCGCGCGTCCTCCTTGCGCTTGATCGGCCGCCCGAGCGGGGTGCTGGTATCGAGGGTGTCGGTCACTTCGCTCCTCCCATCGCCTCAGCCGCGTGCTGAACGGACTTCACGATGTTGTGATAGCCGGTGCAGCGGCACAGGTTGCCGTGCAAGCCTTCACGGATCTCTTCCTCTGTGGGGTTGGGGTTCTCGTTGAGCAGGTCGACGGTGGCCATCACCATGCCCGGGGTGCAGTAGCCGCACTGCAGCCCATGGCATTCCTTGAACGCCGTCTGGACCGGGTGCCAGTTGTCCTCGCCCTCGGCGAGACCCTGGATGGTGGTGATCGAGTGGCCGTCGGCCTGGACGGCGAGGACGCTGCAGGACTTCACGCTGCGTCCGTCGAGCAGCACCGTGCAGGCGCCGCAGCTGGAGGTATCGCAGCCCACGACTGTGCCGACGCGCCCGAGTGAGTCGCGCAGCCAGTGGACGAGCAGAGTGCGTGGTTCGACTTCGCCGTCATACACGGTGCCGTCGACGGTCACGCTGATGGGAACGTGGGTCATGTCTCTCCCCGAAGTAGATGCCGTTACTGGAATACGTGCGGGTGGAGCAAGGCCGGCCCCCGTGTGTGGACGCGTGTGACTTCCCTCACACCAGGGTCGATGATCTGACCGTAAACGAGTACGTGGCCTCATGGGGGCGCTTTGGGCGATTCGGCTGACCGAGACCGGCCCAACCGCTAGGTTCGGCCCCGTGAGGGCCACCGCCGTGGTGGCCGAGATTTACACCTGCGAAACGAAAGGTCTCGCTATGGCAACCCCACCTCCCCCGCCGCCCATGGGTGGCGCAGGGGCCTACCCCGACAACTCCAAGGGCACCGTTGCGCTCATCACCGGCATCCTCGGGCTCTTCGTCTGCCCGATCATCCTGTCGATCATTGCGATCATCTTCGGCCGCCAGGGCATGGACGCTGCCGCTCGTGGCACCGCGAACAACGCCGGAATGGCCAAGGCCGGCTGGGTGCTCGGCATCGTCGGTCTGATCCTCGGCGTCATTGGCATCATCATCTACATCTTCGTCATCGGCTTCGCGGTGTCGCAGTCCTGATCGCCGTATGACCGTTGACCTGTTGAACTCGTGTCGCCCTAGAAGGAGAACACCGTGACTGACGCTCCACCCCCGCCCCCACCGCCAGGCCCGCCGCCGCCTCCGGGGCCTCCTGCGGGACCGCCGCCAGGTGCCCCGATGGGGCAGCCGGCCTATGGGGCAGCACCCCAGAACGGCATGGGCACCGCAGCCTTGATCCTGTCGATCCTCGGCATCATCGGCTGCATCCCATTCGTCGGCGGCATCCTCGGCATCGTCTTCGGCCGCATGGGCATGAAGGCCGCGGAGGAGGGGCGCGCGACGAACTATGGCCAGGCCAAGGCCGGATTCGTCATCGGCATCATCGCGCTCGTCCTCTGGGCGATCTTCGGTGTGCTGTACGTCGCGCTCATCGGGTTCGCGATCTCTCAGGACCCGAATATCGTCAATCAGTGACCTGACGAGCAAGCGAGGGGTAGCAGAGCGACCCTGACACGACGGCACGGCGCGGGCGACTACGCTCGCTGCCGTGCCGTCGTTGTCTGTGCCCGAACCCCGCGGTGTGGTGCTTGTCGTCGACTTCGGCGCCCAATACGCCCAGTTGATCGCGCGGCGGGTCCGCGAGGCGCAGGTGTATTCCGAGATCGTTCCCCACACCATGCCGGTGGCCGAAATGATCGCGCGACGACCCGCCGCGGTCATCCTCTCCGGTGGCCCGGCCAGCGTCTATGCCGAGGGTGCACCCGGCATCGACGCCGCGCTGTTCGACGCCGGAATCCCCGTGTTTGGTATCTGCTACGGCTTCCAGGCGATGGCCGCGGCCCTCGGTGGAACGGTGGAGCGCACCGGGGCGCGTGAATACGGCGGGACTCCGCTCGAGGTGACGGACACCGACGCAGTCCTGCTCACCGGACTCCCGGCCACCCAGTCGGTGTGGATGTCCCATGGAGATTCGGTGACCCAGGCCCCGCCCGGTTTCGCGGTGACCGCGAGCTCTGCGGGGGCGCCGGTTGCGGCGTTCGAGGATGTGTCGCGCCGACTGGCTGGCGTTCAGTTCCATCCCGAGGTGATGCACACCGACCATGGGCAGACCATGCTGGAGCGGTTCTTGCATGACATCGCCGGCTGTGCTCGGGAGTGGACGACCTCGGGAGTCATCGACGATCAGGTCGCGCGGGTTCGTGAGCAGGTTGGAGACGGATTGGTCATTTGCGGTCTCTCCGGTGGTGTCGATTCGGCGGTGGCCGCTGCGCTCGTCCAGCGAGCCGTGGGGGAGCAGCTCGTCTGCGTCTTCGTCGATCACGGTCTGCTGCGTGAAGGTGAGGCCGAACAGGTCGAGCGGGATTTCGTCGCGGCCACCGATGTGCGACTGGTTGTCGTCGACGCGGCCGATCGGTTCCTGTCCGCGCTCGCCGATGTCGAGGACCCCGAGGCCAAGCGCAAGATCATCGGCCGGGAGTTCATCCGGGTGTTCGAGCAGGCGGCCCGCGACATCGTGGCCGAGGCAGGGGAAAGCGGTCGCAGTGTTGACTATCTCGTTCAGGGCACGCTGTATCCGGACGTCGTGGAATCGGGCGGGGGCACCGGCACAGCGAATATCAAGAGCCACCACAACGTCGGCGGCCTGCC
>CAZVCZ010000114.1:0-4125 GCA_964626275.1 uncultured Bifidobacteriaceae bacterium
GGGACGTCACCATCACCAACCTGCCTCCGGTGGCGCCCACTCTGGTGGGCATCGCCCGCTGAGTTGCCCTGGCATACCCCCTGGGGTATGTTGTCGGGCATGTGTCGTCAGGTGATGTGCAAGCGGTGCGAGAAGGCGAGCTGGGCTGGGTGCGGTGCCCATGTCAATCAGGTGCTGGCAGGAGTACCCAAGAACCAACGGTGCTCATGCACCGCGGAGGAGAAGGCAGCCTTCAAGCGCGAGAACTCCTTCTTCGGCCGCCTGTTCAGCCGCTAGTTCGACCCGTACTCCACAATGGAGCCCGTGACCGGGCTGGCAGTGGGGGCGCACGTCGTCGATCCCCCCGTCGTGCTCGCGCCGATGGCGGGCATCACCAACCGAGCCTTCCGACGGTTGTGCCGGGAAGAGGGTGCCGGTCTGTATGTCAGCGAGATGATCACCTCGCGGGCGCTCGTCGAGCGCAACGAGGCCACCCTCGACATGATCCGCTTCGAGGCTGATGAGTCGCCTCGCTCGATTCAGCTCTACGGCGTCGATCCGGCGGTCGTAACCCAGGCGGTGCGCATGGTGGTCACCGAGGACCTCGCCGATCACATCGATCTCAACTTCGGCTGCCCGGTCCCGAAGGTCACCCGCAAGGGTGGGGGAAGCGCCCTGCCGTGGAAGCGCGATCTGTTCACGGCCATCGTCACCGGCGCGGTGCGCGCAGCCGATGGCCGGGTCCCCGTCAGCGTCAAGATGCGCAAGGGCATCGACTCCGAGCACCTCACCTATCTCGACGCTGGTCGGATCGCCGCTGATGCAGGCGTCTCCTGGGTGGCGCTGCACGGACGAACGGCATCGCAGATGTATTCCGGTCGTGCGGATTGGTCCGCCATCGCCCGTCTCGTCGAGCACCTGCCGGAAACAACCGTGCTGGGCAACGGCGACATCTTCAGCGCCGACGATGCGCTGCGGATGGTCGCGGACACAGGCTGCGCCGGAGTCGTGGTCGGGCGTGGCTGCCTCGGTCGCCCCTGGCTGTTCGGCCAACTCGCGGCCGCCTTCGCCGGTCAGCCCATCCCTGCTGACCCTGATCTGACCCATGTTCTTCACACCCTGAGGCGTCACGCGGAATTGATGGTCGAGGCCTTCGGGGAGCTCACTGGCTGTCGAGAGATCCGCAAACACATCGCCTGGTATCTCAAGGGGTATGTGGTCCGCCGGCATGTTCGCGCCGCGCTGGGAACGGTTGCGTCCCTCGCTGAACTCGATGACCTGTTGGCGCAGATCGATCCTGATCAACAGGCCGACACCGAGGTGATGAGCGCGCCGAGAGGTCGCACCGGGGGCGAGCGCACCCCGAACCTGCCCGAGGGCTGGCTCGATTCGCCCTTCCTCGACGATGCCAACACCTTGGTATTGCGCGAGGCTGAAATGTCGGTGAGCGGTGGCTGAGTCAATGCCAACCGACGGCTACACCGACCACGATCGGGCCCGGTTCGTCGAGGAATCGGGAGAGTCGGAGCGCAGTGCGTTCGCTCGCGATCGCGCACGGGTCCTGCACTCGGCCGGCCTTCGACGTCTCGCAGCGAAGACTCAGGTGCTCACCGCTGGTTACGCCGACTTCCCGCGCACACGACTTACTCACACCCTCGAGGTGGCCCAGATCGCCCGCGAACTCGGTCATGCGCTCGGCTGCGATCCCGACCTCGTCGATGTCGCGGGCCTCGCCCACGACCTCGGCCATCCGCCGTTCGGCCACAACGGAGAGACCGAACTCAATCGCATCGCTGACTCGATCGGTGGATTCGAGGGGAATGCGCAGACATTGCGGGTCCTCACCCGCTTGGAGGCGAAGGTCCTCGACGCCGAGGGTGAGAGCGTCGGACTGAATCTCACGCGTGCGAGCCTGGATGCCTCCTGCAAGTACCCCTGGGCCCGGCGGGAAGGCACCGCGAAGTTCGGCTACTACGCCGATGACGCGGACATCTTCCACTGGGTGCGCGAGGGTGCGCCGGGGGAGCGAACCTGCCTGGAGGAGCAGGTCATGGATTGGGCCGATGACGTGGCCTATTCGGTTCACGATCTCGAAGACGCCCTCCACACCGGGATGATCACCCTCGACATGTTCACCTCCGCCACGGAGCGGGAGAACATCATGGATGTCGCGCATCGGGTCTACCTGCCCGGTGTGGATCCGGCGGCGATCGGAGCGGGGCTCGATCGGCTGCTGGCATGGGAACTGTGGCCGGAGTCCTTCGATGCCTCGATGCGCGATTTAGTGGCGTTGAAGCGCGCAACCTCGGGATTGATCGCCCGGTTCTGCCAGGCCTCGGAGCAGGCGACGCGGGATGCCTTCCGCGGAGCCCGGCTGACCCGCTACGACGCCTCCCTGGTCGTCCCAGACGATGTCCGGGCGGAAGTGGCAGCGCTGAAGGCGATGACCGCGATCTACGTCATGAACCGCCAGGGGGCTGAGGAGATCTACGTCCAGCAGCGTGACATCCTCGCCTCCCTGGTCTCGGCTCTCGTGCTGCGCGGTGGCCAGGACATCGAGCCCTGGCTGGCCCCCCAGTACGACCGCGCAGCGACCGATGGGGAGCGGCTGCGGGTCGTCATCGACCAGGTGGCCAGCCTCACCGATGCCAGCGCCCTGGAGTGGCATCAGCGCCTGTGCTCTTGAACTGCTGGGGACAGCCGGGCGCGCCTGGGGGTCCAGGCACCTAGGATCGCGATATGGCCGGGCGGATCCGTGATGATGACATCGCGCTCGTGCGCGAGCGGGCCCGCATCGACGACATCGTCCGCGACTATGTCGCCCTCAAGCCGGCCGGTGGCGGGTCCTTGAAGGGTTTGTGTCCCTTCCATGATGAGCGCTCCCCGTCCTTCCATGTCACTCCGAGTAAGGGCATGTTCTATTGCTTCGGCTGCCAGGAGGGTGGGGACGTCATCAGTTTCCTCACCAAGATCGATCACCTGAGCTTCACCGAAGCCGTGGAGAAATTGGCCGGACGCACCGGTGTCACCCTCCGCTACATCGAGGGCACCGCCGGAGTGCAGCGAGACACCGGCACGCGTAGCCGCCTCATCGAGTTGAATCGCGCGGCGGCGCGCTACTTCGCGGATCAACTCGCCACCCCCGAGGCGCAGATCGCCCGGGAGTTTCTCGTCTCGCGCGGATTCGAATCCGAATCATGGACGAACTTCGGCCTCGGGTTCGCACCGAGGAGTTGGGATTCGCTCATCAAGCACCTGCGGGGACAGTCCTTCACCGAAGCCGAGATGCTGGCGGCTGGGGCGGTTTCCCAGGGCAGTCGGGGCACCTTCGATCGCTTTCGTGGACGTCTGCTCTGGCCGATCCGAGATCTCACGGGTGATGTTGTCGGCTTCGGAGCGCGCAAGTTATTCGATGACGATGACGGACCGAAATACCTCAACACCCCGGAAACCACTCTCTACAAGAAGAGCCACGTGCTCTATGGCCTCGATCTGGCCCGACGCGAGATCTCCAAGGCCCAGCGTGTCGTCATTGTTGAGGGATACACCGATGTCATGGCGTGCCATCTCGCCGGAGTGCCGATTGCCGTCGCAACCTGTGGAACGGCCTTCGGCGCGGACCACATCAAGGTGCTGCGCCGACTGCTGATGGATGACGACCGGATGCGGGGTGAGGTCATCTTCACCTTCGATGGCGATGCAGCAGGACAACGAGCGGCGCTGAAGGCGTTCGACGACGATCAGCGATTCATGGCGCGCACTTTCGTAGCCGTGGAACCCCACGGGCTCGACCCGTGTGATCTGCGCCAACAGCATGGCGATGCGGCCGTCCGCGACCTCGTCGACCGACGTGTCCCGCTGTTCGAGTTCGCCATCAAGTCGGTCCTGGCTGCCTACGACCTCGACACCGCGGAGGGCCGCATCGGTGCATTGCGGGAAGCAGCGCCGATCGTCGCGCGGATCAAGGACCCAGCGCTTCGGCCCGAATACGCACGCCGCCTCGCCGGCTGGCTCGGGCTGGCTGAAGGTGAGGTCACTCGCGCGTTGCGGCGCGAACAGTCCTCGAGCCCCTCAGCTCCCTCACGTCGCGCTCAGACCGCGGTCGACCCAGTCACCTCGGTGCAGCGGGAGGCGTTGAAGTGCGCC
>CAZVCZ010000115.1:0-4043 GCA_964626275.1 uncultured Bifidobacteriaceae bacterium
GGATCGGATCGGACTCATCCCAGGCGTAGAGCGTCACGGTGCCCTCATAGGCATCAACGGTGGCCTTGACCGAGTTGCGCATGTAGTTCAAGTCGTCACGTGGGCCGAGCGCGGCGGACCCAGTGCGCACGGTGATGGAATCGCTGGTCGCCTCGGACAGCGACACGCGAGATGAATACGGGTACTCATTCGATGTCGTGAACCCATCCACGAGCCACACGATCCGCCCATCGACGACCGCCGGATAGGGGTCCTGGTCGAGGGTCAGCCAGGGTGCGACCTTCTGCACGCGGGTCAGCGGATCGCGATCCCAGAGGATTCGCGAATCAGGGTTGATCAGATCGGTCAGCAGGATGTTGGTGTCCTGGAACTTCGTCGCGAACAGGATCCGCTGGAACATCGATCCGATCGGTGAACCACCCGAGCCGGTGTAGGTGTTGTTGACCTGTCCGGTCGGGCTCGCGTCATCGGGGTAGTCCAGTTCGATCGGCGGCGCACCCTCGGGGGCACCCACGATGGAGAAGTCCGGAGACAGTTCACCGAAGTAGATGCGCGGCTGGGTGATGCCGAGGATCCCCTCCGGCGGGATGTCGAGTTCGAAGAAGTCCGGGTTACCCGTCGAGAGCGCGGTGTTGTCGTAGGCGGCCACGAAGCCGAAGCCGTGGGTGTAGACGGCGTGGTTGTTCGCCCAGTTCTGCTGGTTCGCAGGGATGGAGTTGATGTCGATCTCGCGGAGCGCGACCACCGCGCCACGCTGGCCATCTTCGAGGTCGTAGCGATCGACATCGAGTTTGTCGGTGAAGGAGTAGTACGACCTGATCTGCTGCAACTGGTTGTACGTGGTCGACACGAGCGCAGGATCGAGCAGTCGGATGTTGTCGAGGGTTCCGGCATTGGCCTGGATGACCTCCTCGGTGGGAGGTGTCACCGAACCGGGGTAGTCCTGGACCTCGGCGTCCGTAATGCCATAGGCATCGCGCGTCGCGGTGATGTTCTCCGAGATATAGGGCTGCTCGCGCACCAGTTCGCTGGGGCGGACCTGGAACTGCTGGACGATCGCGGGATAGACACCGCCGATGATGACCGAGGTGAGGATGAGCAGTCCAAGGCCGATCAACGGCAGGATCCAGTTGCGGACGAAGACGTTCACGATGAACAGCGCGGCCACGAGGAGCGCGACGAAGGTGAGGATCGTCAGCGAGGGGAGCACAGCGTTCGCGTCGACGTACGTCAACCCGGTGAAGCCCTGCACCAGCGGTTCGCTCTTGATCGCGAGACCGAATCGATCCAGCCAGTAGGCCGCGGCCTTGAGAAGCAGGAAGATGGCAACGATCAGCGAGAGATGGACCTGAGCGGCGACGCTTGCACGATCCCCCTTGGGCTGCAGCCGCAGGCCCCCGTACAGATAGTGCACGAGCGCGCCGATGATCAGCGCCAGGATGATCGCGGCGAAGGCGAAGCCCAGGACGAAGCGCAGGAACGGATAGGTGAAGGTGTAGAACGACACGTCAAGGCCGAACTGCGGATCGGTGATCCCGAATTCGGTGGCGTTGCGCCAGCGCTGGAAGTTCGCCCACTCCGACGAGGCCGTGATCCCGGCCAGCAGTCCGATCACGGAGGGGATGACGACGAGGGCAGCGACCTTGAACGGTTCGATCGCCATCCGGTAGCGCTCCAGGCTGGCCTGCTCCGGAGTGAGGGAGGTGATGGCGGGACGGAATCGATAGGCCAACCACATGGTGCCGGCGATGATGAAGGCCATCGTGGCCCCGAAGGCGAAGAACATGATGATGCGGGTGTAGAGGGTGACGGTGTAGACGCTCGTCGCGTCCACCGACTCGTACCACAGCCAATCGGTGTAGAAGCCGGTGAAGATGACGAACCCGACGACGATGACGACGAGCACGATGATCGTGGGAAGCAGCACCCGTCCGCGCCGGGGCGCCGAGGCAGGAGCCGGTGTCTCGGTGGTCACGTAAACAACTTACGTCACGAACGCCCGGGTTACCCGACGGGGCAGGTGGGAACCTCCGCACCCGCCTGCCAGGCGGTGAGGGCCACGAGGGCGTCACCGACGGTCGAGACAGGGGTCACGGTGAGACCGTCGGGAATATGACCGGCAGCCTCCTCGCAGTGATCGACCGGCATGAGGAACAGCGTCGCGCCGGCACCCCGCGCTCCCGCGAGCTTCTGGCGGATGCCACCGATGGGCCCCACATTGCCCTCGGGGTCGATCGTGCCGGTGCCCGCGACGAATCCGCCACCGGTGAGCGACTCGGGGGTGAGCTTGTCGACGATGGCGAGGGTGAACATCAGGCCCGCGCTCGGCCCGCCCACATCGGAGAGCGTGAACTCGATGGGGAACTCCGCGGAGTAGAGCAGCCCGATCGTGATACCGACATAGGGCAGCGCCGGGTCATCCGGATTCGGCGCACTGACAACCTCGAGGTCGGTCTCCTCACCATCACGAATCACGGTGAATGTGATCGTCGATCCAATGGGCTTGGCGCGCACCGCATCTCCGACATCAGTCGGGGTGCTCACCACGGATCCGTCGACGGCCAGGATCTGCTCGCCGGCCGTCAAGATCCCGTCCGCTGGAGCACCCACCACGACCGCGGTGACGACGGGATCGGCGATGACGGGCTTATCCAGCACTCCCATTGCGGCGGAGATCGCATAGGACTGCGAGGTCGAGAACAGCACCGCATTGCGCTGGGTGACCTCTTCCCCGCTGATGTCATCGGGATAGAGCAGTTCGCGTGGCAGTACAGCTCGATCGGGATCGATCCAGGCCGCCAGCGCTTGGTACACCGTCAACGGGCTGCGCGGCGCACCCGATTCGCGCACGGTCGTCATGTCGAGGTGTCCGTCGGTGGGAAACACCTCGGTGTCGGAGATCTCCACGAGCGGCGTGCCGTTCACGTCGCCGATGGTGTTGAACGTCGGGCCGGGCGACACCACGATGAAGGGGACCGGGAGCAGCGCGGCCACACCGGCCAAGATGATGACGACGCCGAGTGAGACAAGCGTGTTGCGCGCGCGGGTGGAGATCCGACGACGCCGAGGGGTCTCCTGCGCTGACGGCTCGCTGCTCGGCGTCACGCGGGCTGGTTGCCCCGCGAGGGAGGCGTGGCGTTGCCACGGTAGCGGTGGACCGGATCACCGCTCGTGCGACGACCGCGGGTGCGAGCGGTCTGGTCGGGAGCGGGGCGCGTCATCGGTCGGTTCATCGCCGCATCGAAGCGGGCACGGTTGCTGATGGAGGTGTGCATGTCGACGGCGCGCTCGGGACGACTGCGCCACGCAGCCCACACCAGAGCTAACAGGGTCGCTCCCAGCGGGATGAGCCACCACAGTATCGCCGACACGTCTGCCATCCTCCTGACCGCGGGCGCGAACCATTCTCGCCACGGTCAGGATACGCGTCCCGGGTCAGACCTGCCCGGGCACGGGTCCCCCTCACGCGGGAAGCCTTCTGGGCCTCCGAGCGTTACCGTGGACACTATGAGCAATCCCTTCGACTTCTCCAACCTCGGCGCGATGCTGCAGCAGCTCGGCGCCATGATGCAGTCGGGGGGCCAGGCCACCGGACCGGTGAACTGGGATCTCGCGATCAGCACGGCACGGCAGGGCATCGCGACCGCGGGGGATCCCGGGGTGAGCAGCGCCGAGTCCGAGACGACGCGCGCCGCGGTCGAACTGGCCGAAACATGGCTCGACGAGGCCACCGACTTCCCCCGCGCGGCAGCGCAGGCGGCAACCTGGAGCCGCTCGACCTGGCTGGAATCGACGTTGCCTGCCTGGCAGGCGATCGTGGAGCCCATCGCCGAGCACGTCGCGTCGGTGACCTCCAGCGGCATGCAGGGCCTGACCGACCCCGGCAAGCTCTCCGAGATGGATCTGCCCGAGCCGCTGCGGGATGCCTTCCCCGGCGGCGTGCCTCCCGAGGCCATGGCGATGCTGGGCCCGCTCATGGGCATGGCCCAGCAGATGGGCGCGAGCATGTTCGGGATGCAGGTCGGGCAGGGCCTCGGCGCGCT
>CAZVCZ010000116.1:0-3895 GCA_964626275.1 uncultured Bifidobacteriaceae bacterium
CGGAAGATGTTGTCGATGAACAGCAGCACGTCCTGCTTCTGGACATCGCGGAAGTACTCCGCCATCGTCAGCGCGGTCAGCGCGACGCGAAGGCGGGTGCCCGGGGGCTCGTCCATCTGACCGAAGACCAGCGCGGTCTTCTCGATGACGCCAGACTCGGTCATCTCCAGGAAGAGGTCGTTGCCCTCGCGGGTGCGCTCCCCCACTCCGGCGAACACCGACACGCCACCGAAGTTCTCCGCAACGCGGTAGATCATCTCCTGGATCAGCACGGTCTTGCCGACACCCGCACCACCGAAGAGACCGATCTTTCCACCCTTGACGTACGGGGTGAGCAGGTCGATGACCTTGATGCCGGTGTCGAAGACCTCGGTCTTCGCCTCGAGCTGGTCGAAGGCGGGCGCGGGACGGTGGATGCTCCAGCGCTCCTTGATGTCGAGGCTTGACTCCGGGGTGTCCAGCGGAACACCGAGGGTGTTCCACACGTGGCCCTTGGTGACATCGCCGACGGGAACCGAGATCGGGGAGCCCGTGTCGTGCACGGCCGCGCCGCGCACCAGGCCGTCGGTGGGCTGCATGGAGATGGCGCGGACCATGTTGTCGCCGATGTGCTGGGCGACCTCGAGGGTCAGCGTGAACGTGCCGCCGCCTTCCTCGCCCTCATCGAAGGAGACATCGACAGTGAGAGCATTGAACAGCTCGGGCATGCCCTCGACCGGGAACTCGACATCGACGACCGGTCCGGTCACGCGAGCGACGCGGCCCACCGCTGGGGCATTGGCCGTGGAATCGGCCGTGGTGTCGATCGTGGCAGTCATGGGATCGGTTCTCCTTCGGTGTTGTTGTTCTATGCGGAGGCCAGCGCGTCGGCGCCACCGACGATTTCGCTGATCTCCTGGGTGATCTCGGCTTGCCGAGCCTGATTGGCCTGGCGGGTGAGGGAGCGGATGAGCTCCTCGGCGTTGTCGGTCGCGGACTTCATCGCGCGACGGCGGGCAGCGTGCTCGCTTGCTGCGGACATGAGCAGCGCGTTGAACACGGCCTGCTCGACGTAGCGGGGCAAGAGCGAATCCAACACGGCATCGGCGCCGGGTTCGAACTCGTAGAGCGGGAAGGGCATGCCACCCTCGGTCGTGTCGACCACCTCGTCGACTACCTCGAGGGGCAGCACACGACGCACCCGCACCTCCTGGGAGGCCATATTCTTGAAGTACGTGTAGACGATGTGGATCTCGTCCACCCCGCCCTCATCGGTGGGCTGCAGGAAGCGCTCGAGCAGATCCTCCCCGATCTGGCGGGCGGCGTCATAGGTCGGCTGATCGGTGAACCCGACGTATTCCCCGCCCATCTCGCGGCCGCGGAAACGATAGAACGACACGCCCTTGCGGCCCACGACGTAGGGCACAACCTTCATGCCCTTCTCCGTCAGCGTCCGAGTGAGGCCCTCGGCCTCCTTGATCGCATTCGACGAGTACGCCCCCGCCAATCCACGGTCAGCGGTGACGACGAGGACCGCTGCGCGATCCTGAGTCTCGGCCTTCGCGGTCAACGGATGCTTGGAGACATCCGAGGCGTGGGAAGCAGCCGCCGAGATCGCGTCGAGCAGGTGGGTGAGGTAGGGCAGGGATGCCTCGAGGCGCTGCTGAGCCTTGACGATGCGAGACGAGGCGATGAGCTCCATCGCCTTCGTGATCTTCTTCGTCGCCTGAACCGAACGGATACGCCGTCGGTAGACCCTCAGCTGTGCGCCCATGGATCTAGCCCCGCTTCTTCACGGTGATCTGCGTGGGGTCGATGTCCTCTTCGTCGACCGCTTCGACCGGCTCGTCCTTGATGAGCAGCTCTCCACTGCTGGTCGTGAACTGACCCTTGAAGGTCTTGATCGCCGAGTCGAGCAGCGCGACGGTGTCATCGGACAGATCCGAGGTCTGCCGGATCGTGTCGAAGACGCCGGCATGCTCGCGACCGACATAATCGAGGAACTCCGCGTCAAAGCGGCGGATGTCCTCGACAGGCACATCATCGAGTCGGCCCGTGGTTCCCGACCACACCGACACAACCTCGCGCTCCATCGCCTGCGGCTGGTACTGCGCCTGCTTGAGCAGTTCCACCAGGCGAGTTCCTCGGGCCAACTGCGCCTTGGAGGCCGAGTCGAGGTCCGAACCGAACGCGGCGAAGGCCTCGAGCTCGCGGAACTGCGCGAGGTTCAAGCGCAGCGGACCCGCGACCTTCTTCATCGCCTTCGGCTGAGCGGCACCACCGACGCGGGACACCGAGATACCGACGTTGATCGCCGGGCGTACACCGGAGTTGAACAGATCGGACTCCAGGAAGCACTGACCGTCGGTGATAGAGATGACGTTGGTCGGAATGAACGCCGAGACGTCATTGGCCTTGGTCTCGATGATCGGCAGGCCGGTCATCGATCCACCGCCCATCTCGTCGGACAGCTTCGCACAGCGCTCGAGCAACCGGCTGTGCAGATAGAACACGTCGCCGGGATATGCCTCACGACCCGGGGGACGACGCAGCAGCAGCGACACGGCGCGGTAGGCCTCGGCCTGCTTGCTCAGGTCATCGAACACGATGAGGACATGCTTGCCCTCGTACATCCAGTGCTGGCCGATCGCCGAGCCGGTGTAGGGCGCGAGGTACTTGAAACCCGCCGGGTCAGAGGCCGGTGCGGCCACGATGGTGGTGTAGTCCATCGCGCCGTACTCTTCGAGAGCTCCGCGGACCGAGGCGATCGTGGACCCCTTCTGGCCGATCGCGACGTAGATGCAGCGGACCTGCTTCTTCGGGTCTCCGGACTCCCAGTTGGAGCGCTGGTTGATGATCGTGTCGATGCATACCGCGGTCTTGCCGGTCTGGCGGTCACCGATGATCAGCTCGCGCTGACCGCGACCGATGGCGGTCATCGCGTCGATGGCCTTGATGCCGGTCTGGAGCGGCTCGTTCACCGGCTGGCGCTGCACGACCGTGGGGGCCTGCAATTCCAGGGCACGACGGGTCGTCGTCTCGATGGCACCCTTGCCATCGATCGGGTTTCCGAGCGGATCCACGACGCGGCCGAGGTAACCGTCACCCACCGGCACTGACAAGACCTCGCCGGTGCGGCGGACCGGCTGGCCTTCCTCGATGGCCGAACCGTCACCGAGGAGCACCGCGCCGATCTCGCGCACATCGAGGTTCAAGGCGATGCCGAGAAGACCGCCCTCGAACTCCAACAGCTCATTGGTCATGGCCGAGTGCAGGCCCTCGACGCGGGCGATGCCGTCACCGGTCTCGATGACGCGACCCACCTCTTCTCGGGCGGTCGTCGGCGAGTACGCCTCGACGTTCCGCTCGATCGCGCTCCGGATCTCCTCCGGCCGGATCGTCAGCTCCGTCATGGTGCCTGCTCTCCTTCGTCGGGCCGACTCCTCGTCGGCGGTCTCGTGCTTCGAACTGTTGTGAGGTCTTGCGGGTTCTCTCTGGTCAATCACGGGAGCCGAGCAACGCTCGGCGGGCCTGAACGAGGCGACTGGCGACCGTTCCGTCGATGATCTCCTCACCGATGGTGACGTGCACGCCGCCGAGGACGGCCGGGTCGATGGCAACGTTGAGCCGGACCTCGCGCCCGGTCAACTGGCCGAGGGCGTCGACGAGCCTGCGGTGCTGCTCCGGCTCGAGGGGAAGGGCCACCCGGACCTCGGCGACGATCCGCTGGCGCTGCCGAGCGGCAGCCACGGTGAGGTCATCGATCACCGCGTCGAGGCGCTGACCACGCAGATGGCCCACGGAGTAGGCGAGCACCTGACGGGTAGCGGCGGTGGAGCGGCCGTCCAGCAGGGTGTCGACGATGCCGGCCTTCGTCGCAGCCGAGAGGGCGGGGTCCGTGAGCGCCATCTGCAAT
>CAZVCZ010000117.1:0-3853 GCA_964626275.1 uncultured Bifidobacteriaceae bacterium
CTGGCGACCGCATCCTCGATTGCGGTCGCCGGCGGATTGCTCGCCTGGGGAGCGGTTCCCACATCAGCCGCCCCCGGATCCATCACCGTCTTCGCTGACACCGAGATAGACGTGACCACGTCGGGGGTGGAGATGGGGGAGGAGGAGTTCCTCCAGATCCTCCAGGGTGACCGGCCGAGCACCTATATCTTCCGCATCTGGGACGAGACTGTGGGTGAGGAAGGCGGTCTGGGTCGCCCCCTGCTGCGGGGAATTGGTCGCTGCGTGCCGATCAGTCGGCATACGGCGGAACTTGAGTGCTCATTTAGTTCGGAGCCAAGTCGGGTGGTGATGGACTTCACCAGGTCACTTGGTCCGGTGAACGTGGCCGTGATGGATAACGCACCGATCCGCATGGACTTCCGGGGCAGCTTGGGGTCGGACTATGTTCAAGGCGGGGCCGGGGATGACATCGTGCGCGGCTTCGTCGGTGACGACTTCCTCTTTGGAGGCCCCGGGGATGACTACCTCGACGGCGGCGCAGGAGATGACTACATCGAGGGAGAGCGGGGCCGCGATGACATGCGCGGAGGGACCGGAACCGATTCCCTCGACGCAGTCGACAACACCGCGGACGTGAAGGTCGATTGCGGCGGACCACCCGCATTACTCGACTACGACGACGGCAAGGACATCCCGACGAATTGCGGAGCGAACCCCACGCCGATCCCGCCTGCACCGATCGAACCTGATGATCCGCCGGCTCCCGGCGAGGGTTCGGGGACCGTGGATGGGGTGCCGACGACGGTGGAGGTCACTCAGGGCCCCGAGGATGACAACGTCGTCATCACGACGACCACTCCCAACGGACCCACCCTCAACACGGGGCTCCTGTGGTTTGGGCCCACCGCCCCGCTTCCGACCTTCCCCCTCAACTCGCTGTTCTTCCCGGTCGAATTCACCCCGCTGCTGCCCAACTCATTGGTGAACCTCTCGATCTGGAACCTTCCCACTCCACCCGGCGTCGTTCCGCTGGCGCGCTCCGCTCGATCTGGACCCGTGGAGAGCGTGGAGCTCAACGTCGATAGTCAGGGAGTCGCGCGAGGCACTGTTCCGGTGCCGCAAGGCCAGGAGCCGGGCACCTTCACTATGCAGATCAACGGCATCACGGCCTCGGGTGGACAGTTATCCCTCAACGTCGGCGTCGTCCTCGCCGAAGAACCGCCCGGGCCGGAACCCGTCGCGGCGATCACGGCGACGGCCAAGCGCGGCAAGGGCAAGAAGGCGAACGTCATCACCGTGCGTGGCGCGGTCGAAGGGTTGTCCGTCGATGAGGTGACACCTCGATTCCGCCTCAAGGGTGCCAAGAGATGGAAGGTGGCCAAGCCGATCGCGGTCGGCGACGACGGCACCTTCCGGTGGCGCCTGAAGACCAAGAAGAAGGTCAGCATCATCATCGCGTCGGGAAAGTTGCGCTCTGAACGCCTCACCGTGGCGCAGGTGAAGAAGCGCTGAGGAAGCAGGCGCGTAGGGTCGGTGCTCATGGGTGCCACCCTGTTCGATGACGCCGCCGGGCCAGATCGCCCGGATGCCCCACTCGCGGTGCGAATGCGCCCACGCTCGGTCGACGACCTCGTCGGTCAGGCGCACCTGCTCACCCCGGGCACCCCGCTGCGCCGACTGCTCGACGGCGATGCAGGTGCCACGGTCTCGGTCATCCTGTGGGGGCCTCCCGGGACCGGGAAGACGACCCTCGCCCATCTTGTCTCCCGGGCGACCGGAGCCCGGTTCGTCGAACTGTCCGCGGTGACCGCGGGTGTGAAGGATGTGCGAGAAGTCATCGACGGAGCGCGCGCGGCCCTCGGCATGCAGGGACGTCGCACGGTGCTTTTCGTCGATGAGGTGCACCGCTTCAGCAAGACCCAGCAGGATGCGTTGCTGCCCGCTGTCGAAAATGGCTGGGTCACCCTCATCGCGGCAACGACGGAGAACCCGAGCTTCTCTGTCGTCACTCCACTGCTGTCACGCAGCCTCCTGCTGACCCTGCAGCCGCTCACCGAAGATGATGTGACGGAATTGCTCCGTCGTGCCGTGGCCGATCCGCGCGGCCTCAACGGCCAGGTGTCTTTGAGTGATGACGCGCTCGGGCACCTCGTTCGACTTTGTGGCGGGGATGCCCGTCGGGCCCTCACCGCCCTCGAAGCAGCAGCCGGGATCGGTGACTCCATCGGGCTCGAGGAGGTCGAGCAGGCGGTCCAGCAGGCGATGGTGCGATACGACCGAGCGGGTGATCAGCACTATGACGTCATCAGTGCCTTCATCAAGAGCGTGCGGGGCAGCGATGTCGATGCTGCACTGCACTATCTCGCCCGGATGATCGAGGCGGGGGAGGATCCGCGCTTCATCGCCCGCAGGCTCATCATCCTGGCGAGTGAGGACATCGGGTTGGCCGACCCGAGCGCTCTCCCCACCGCGATTGCGGCAGCCGATGCCGTCGCCTTCATCGGGATGCCCGAGGCTCGCCTCACCCTCGCCCACGCCACGATCCACCTGTCACTGAGTCCCAAATCGAATGCTGTGATCATCGCCATCGATGCGGCCCAGGCCGATGTTCGGGCTGGTCGTTCCGGCGCGGTGCCACCCCACCTGCGTGATGCGCATTACCCGGGGGCGAAGGATCTTGGCCACGGGAGTGGGTACCGCTATCCCCATGACGAACCGGGTGGGGTCGCCGCCCAGCAGTACTTACCCGATGGTCTCGTAGAGCGCCGCTACTACGAGCCCACCGGCCACGGCGCGGAGGCCCGGTGGGCCGAGGTCCGATCTCGGCTCGATGAGGCACTAGGGTCGGTTCCGCGCGATCGAGGCGCGAACGCCGAGGCAGGACCGACGGGGCCGCCGCAACCTGAGCAGACTGAGGAGGAAGCAGGATCATGAGTCGTCTGGTCTGGGTTGCCCTCGGTGCCGCGGGTGGAGTTGTCGCCTATCGAAAGGGCCAGCAACTGCTCGAGGATGCGAAACGCAAGGGCGTCGTGGGTAGCGTTCAGGCCGCCAGCGGCTCCGCCGCCGGGCTCGCCCAGGGGGCGCGCAGCCTGATCGGCAAGGCGCTCGAGGCGAATCCGAGCACCCCGGAATCCGCCGTGGCGGTGAGCCGGCCCTCGGGTACGGCTGCAGCGAGGGCGCTCGCCGAATCCAAGCGCACACGCACCACTGAGAACTCCCGAACCGATGCGACGTCCTAACGGAAGGGTCTACTAGATGGACTCCGCGGAGATCCGCACCCGATTCCTGCGTTATTTCGCTGATCGAGGACACCAGATGGTGCCCTCGGCGTCGCTGCTCCTCGACGATCCGACGCTGCTCTTCGTCAACGCCGGCATGGTGCCCTTCAAGCCCTACTTCCTGGGAGAGGTGCCGCCGCCCTACCCAACGGCGACGAGTGTGCAGAAGTGCGTGCGCACCCTCGATATCGATGAGGTCGGGAAGACCACCCGACATGCCTCGTTCTTCCAGATGGCGGGCAATTTCTCCTTCGGCGACTACTTCAAGGAACGTGCGATTCCCTATGCCTGGGAACTGTTGACCTCCTCGACCGCGGATGGTGGCTTCGGCTTCGCCGAGGATCGGCTCTGGGTGACCGTCTATACCGATGATGACGAGGCGGCTGAGATCTGGCATCGCGACGTCGGTATGCCCAAGGATCGCATCCAACGGCGCGGTCAGGTCGACAACTTCTGGTCGATGGGCGTCCCGGGACCGTGTGGACCCTGCTCGGAGATCTACTACGACCGTGGCCCGCAGTACGGTCCCGACGGCGGTCCGATCGTCGATGAGGATCGTTTCCTCGAGGTGTGGAATCTCGTGTTCATGCAGT
>CAZVCZ010000118.1:0-3822 GCA_964626275.1 uncultured Bifidobacteriaceae bacterium
GTGTCGCCTGGTTGCTCGGTCAGGGTCTGCCGGTGGTCATCGCGGATGTGGCGATCACCCTGATTCCCTGGGGCCTCGTCCTGATCTCGGCGGCCCTGCTGCTCCTCGCCGGTCGATGGGCGGCGCGCGTGTCGGCCGTCGGGCGTCCGATCGAGGCCGCGACTGTCGGCCTCAGCGCTGCCGTCATCTATTCCGGACTCGCTCTAGCGGTGGCGACGTGGATCTCCGATCCCATGACCGGCCCGGGACGAGTGCTGGCCACCACCTTCCTGCTCGCGCTGATCGCGGGGGGCCTCGGAGCTCTGGTCGGTGCCGGGTTGGTACGACAGACGGTGCGTCGACTTCCCATGCCGGTCCGACGCATCGCAGCGGCATCGAGTGCGGCCATCGCCCTGCTCGTGGTGGCGGGTGGTGTCGCCGTGGCCGTCTCGCTGCTCGTGCACTCCACCGAGACCCAGCGACTGCTGACGTCACTTGCCCCGGACGCTGCTGGCTTCGTCGCGATCGCGCTCATCAGCATCGGCTATCTGCCGACGATGGTGGTCTGGGGAGTGTCCTACATCCTCGGCACGGGCTTCACGGTCGCCGAGGGGTTGATCATCGGTCCCTTTGCCGCTCCGGCGACCGGTGAACTCCCCCTGTTCCCCTTGTTGGGCGCCCTGCCGCAGCAGACTCCACCGGGGGCACAGGCCCTGCCCCTGATCGGCCTGCTCTCCGGTCTCCTGGCCGCGCTGATCCTCAAGCGCCGAGGTTCGCGGGGCTGGATCCTCGTCGGTGAGGCGGCAGCGAGCCTCGCGGTCGCTGCGGGGTTGCTCCTGCTGCTGCTCCTGGCCGGCTCCGGGGCGTTGGGCGCGGGCCGGTTGGTCGACCTGGGACCACTCATCGGGCCCTCCCTCGGCGTGGCGAGTCTGCTCTGGGTCGTGGGATGCCTCATCATCGTGCTTCCGGCTGTGGTCTCGGCGAGCGTGGCGGATGACGACGACGATCGAGACTGGCAGTCGCCCGCAGAGGGAGGGGAGGTGATCGAGATTGGCCAGCGTCACGCGTAGCGCACCGGTGCGCCGTCGGCCGCCGACTCAGGAGGCGCAGACGCCGCCAACGATCACCGTCATCCCGGCGTCAGTTCCCCGCCGCCTCCTCGGGGGCGCCATCGATGCGGTCCTGATTCTCGTCATCACCGGGTTCCTATGGTCGCGGTTCGCTCCCGCGAGTGTTCCGGTGCAGATTCGCATCGATGCGACCACCGGTGAGCGCACCGTCATCGATGCCCACGCCTTCTCCCTGGACTGGCTGGCGATCATCAGCATCGCTGTCGCCGCGGCCTACGTCATCAGCTTCATCGCTCTGGCCGGTCGAACCCCGGGTGGTTGGGCGGTCGGAATTCGCTGCATTCGCGCCGCGACCGGCGCTCGACCCGGGTGGTCGGTATCGGCTAAGCGGTGGCTGGTGATGCTGGGAATCCCAGCAGCTTTGGGCATCGTGCCGGTCATCGGTCCCTGGGCGTGGCTGCTGACGATCGTCGTGGCCTTGTCTCCGCTGGCCGATCGCAGTGGTGCGATGCAGGGGTGGCAAGACCGGTTCGCCGGTGACCTGGTCATCCTCGACCGACCCCAAGCCGGTCGCACTGACTGAGACACCTGCCACACCGTCGGAGATGAACACGGCGCACTAGGCTGTGACACCGTGACCTCCCGGATCGTCGTCCTCGCTTCCGGGTCGGGCACGCTCCTCCAAGCCCTCATCGATGCCCCGGATCCTGCCTTCGAGATCGTCGGGGTTCTCAGCGATCGTGGCGATGCCACTGCCCTGGAGCGAGCCGAACGAGCGGGCATCGCTGGCACGGTGTTGACACCCGCGGAGTTCGCCGATCGAGCGACCTGGGACTCCGCCCTCGCGCACGTCCTCAACGACATCGGGCCGGAGTGGGTGGTGTGCGCGGGATTCATGCGCATCCTCGGCCCGCCGGTCCTCGAGGCATTCGCTGGACGCATCGTGAACTCCCACCCCGCGTTGCTCCCTGCCTTCCCCGGGGCCCACGGCGTCGCGTCAGCCCTCGACTATGGGGTCAAGCTCACCGGCTGCACGGTCCACCTGGTGGATGCCGGAGTCGATACCGGCCCGATCCTCGCGCAGGAGTCCGTGGCGATCGAGCCTGATGACGATGAGGCGAGCCTGCATGAACGCATCAAGACCATCGAGCGGCGACTGCTGCTCGACATCGTCAACGACCTGTGCCGCTTTGGCTGCACGGTCTCCGGACGGAAGGTGACGATCCCGTGAGCGACACTCGGCGACCCATCAAGCGAGCACTGGTCTCGGTATACGACAAGACCGGGCTGATCGAACTCGCGACCGCGTTGCACGCGAGCGGTGTCGAGATCGTCTCGACCGGGTCGACAGCTGGTCGCATTGCCGAGGCGGGGATCCCCGTCACGCCGGTGTCGGAGGTGACTGGGTTTCCAGAATGCCTCGATGGCCGGGTGAAGACGTTGCATCCGCACGTGCACGCAGGTTTGCTCGCCGATCTGCGCCGCGAGGACCATGCCGAGCAGTTGCGCGAACTCGGCATCACGCCCTTCGACCTGGTCGTCGTCAACCTCTATCCCTTCACTCAGACCGTCGCGTCGGGGGCGGATGAGGATGAGTGCGTGGAGCAGATTGACATCGGCGGTCCGGCGATGGTGCGGGCATCCGCCAAGAACCACGCCAGTGTCGCCATCGTTGTGTCCCCGCAGAGATATGACGAGGTCGTTGCTGCGGTCGGGGAGGGTGGCTTCACCCTCGATCAGCGGCGCGGACTCGCCGCAGAGGCATTCGCCCACACGGCCACCTACGACACCGCGGTGGCGTCCTGGATGCTGCGTGATGAGGCTCAGCCGCATTGGCGAGGAGCAGCTTTCACTCTTCTCGATGGACTCCGCTACGGGGAGAATCCGCATCAGTCGGCGGCTGTCTACGAGCAGATCGGAGTGCCAGCGGGGCTCGCACAGGCGATTCAGTTGCAGGGCAAGGAGATGTCCTACAACAACTATGTCGATGCCGATGCTGCCCTGCGGGCGGCCCGCGATCACACCGCACCGGCGGTCGCGATCATCAAGCACGCCAACCCCTGCGGCATTGCGGTCGGCTCGGATATCTCGACGGCCTATGCCAAAGCGTTCGCGACCGATCCTGTGTCCGCCTTCGGTGGAGTCGTGGCGGCGAATCGCGAGGTGGATGAGGCCATGGCCCGAGCCATGGCAGATGTCTTCACCGAAGTTGTCATCGCGCCGGGATACACCGAGCAGGCGCGCGAGCTCCTGGCTGAGAAGAAGAACCTGCGGGTGCTCGAGGTGGACCTCGGCGACCGAGCGCCGTTGGAATTGCGCCCGATCAGCGGCGGCTTGCTCGTGCAGGGCGTCGATGCTCTGGATGCGCCGGGCGATGACCCGAAATCGTGGACGCTCGCCTGCGGCAGTGCAGCGGATGACGCCACCCTGGCTGATCTCGCCTTCGCCTGGCGGGCAGTACGTTCGGTGAAGTCGAACGCGATCCTGCTTGCGCACGATGGCGCAGCCGTCGGTGTCGGAATGGGTCAGGTCAACCGCGTCGATTCCGCTCGGCTGGCAGTCGCTCGCGCGGGGGAGGAGCGAGTGCGTGGCAGCGTCGCCGCCTCGGATGCCTTCTTCCCATTCCCCGATGGCCTCGAGGTGCTCCTCGAGGCAGGAGTTCGCGCGGTCGTCCAGCCGGGTGGATCGGTGCGGGATGCCGAGGTCATCGCAGCAGCCGAGGCCGCCGGGGCGACCATGTATCTCACCGGGACGCGACATTTCTTCCACTGAC
>CAZVCZ010000119.1:0-3739 GCA_964626275.1 uncultured Bifidobacteriaceae bacterium
ACTCGGGTCCGCCGGACCCACCGTCATGGAGGTACCGCGTGCCAAACGTAGAAATGCTTACCAACGGACAGTTTCAGGCTGTCTACAACGTGCTCTCCCTGGCTCTTGCGTCGATGGTGGCCACCACCGTCTTCCTGCTCATCGTGAGCCAGCGAGTGCTCCCCCGCTACCGCATTGCAGTCATCGTGTCGGCGACGGTGACGCTCATCGCCGCCTACCACTACTGGCGCATCTTCAACTCCTTCTCCGACGCCTACGTGGCAGTCGAAGCAGGTGCGCCTGGCGTCGCCGACTCCTTCGCCCTGATCCAGGGTGTCGGCTTCAATGAGGGCTACCGCTACGTCGACTGGTTGCTCACCGTTCCGCTGCTGCTGTTCGAGACGATTGCCGTTCTCGCGCTGCCGGCTTCAACCCGCTCGTCCCTGCTGTGGAAGCTCATCCCGGCCTCGGCCCTGATGATCATCCTCGGCTACCCCGGTGAGGTCACCGCTGAGATCGCGCCCAAGGCGATCTGGGGTGCGCTCTCGACGATTCCGTTCCTCTACATCCTCTACGTGCTGTTCGTGGAGCTGTCGAAGGCGGCCAAGACCCAGCCGAACCAGGTCGGCAAGGACCTCGCCGGTCTGCGCTGGCTGCTGCTGGCCACCTGGGGCGTCTACCCGATCTCGTACATGTTCCCGATGTTCGGGCTCGACGGAGCGGATGCGTTCGTCTATCGCCAGATCGGCTACTCCATCGCCGACGTTCTCGCCAAGTGTCTCTTCGGCCTGCTGATCTTCAAGATCGCTCGCGTGAAGAGCATGTACGACAGCGCCGAGTTCGCCGAGACGGAGATGAAGGCTGCACCTTCCTCCGAGAAGGCCTCTGCCTGATCTAGTAGTCACTCCCGCGAGGGGGCGTTGGTGCCGAAAGGCATCAGCGCCCCTTCGCTGTTTCTAGCCTTTCGGCATGAGGCAGCGGACCAGGGATTCCGCTAGATAGGTCAACCAGTCATAGACATGGAACAGGCCGCCGCGAGGATCATCCTCCGGCAGGTTCGCCAGCATCTCGTGGTTGTCCTCGGTGACGTCCAATCGGCTACCGATGGTCAACCGAAGATCGGTGAGAGAGGTGAGCCACGCGCGCGCCTGATCCTCCGACAGCGTGACCTTCTCCCCCGATGACGCGAGCGTGGCGATCGCTGTCTTCGCGGCCACCACCTTCGCCTCGCGCAGGCCTCGCTCGGTGTATCGGCGGAACTCCGCCGACGCCTCCGGATCATCGGCATAGGCATCAGGGAACATCCGGACGAGCGCCGGATCATCTGGGCGTTCGGCATGGACATCGATCCCGATCAGTGCCGCGAGCGGATCCGCATCCGGATCGGCCTCTGCCGGAGCCACCAGATCGATCATCTGCTCGAGCAGGGTGTTGAGCAGTCCCTTCTCCACGACGTCGACCCGCAGCACGATGCGACCGGTGAGCGTCCGGGTGAAGCCGTGCACCTCGGTGCTCATCACTCGTCCTTCGCCATCGTGGCCCACAGCCCATAGGAGTGCATCGCCCCGACGTCTCTCTCCATCTCCTCACGGGTGCCGTTCGAGACGACAGCGCGGCCTTCCTCGTGCACCTGCATCATCAACTGCTCGGACTTCTCACGGGGATACTTGAAGTAGGTCATGAAGACATAGGTGACGTAGCTCATGAGGTTCACCGGGTCATTCCAGACGATGGTGATCCAGGGCCGGTCGAGCTCGACGACCTCGTCGGTGTCGGGGCGCTCGAGTTCGGTCGGCGCAGTCATGACCGCTAAGCCTACGCGGAGTGCTCGATCACGAGCCCGAGGTGACCTCGAGAGTGATCTTCGGGGAGACACCCCGGATGTAGCCGTCGTTATTGCCCGCAACGAATCGATAGACGACCGTCTTGGGCTTCAACACCCGCACGTTGCCCTCAATGCGGCCGTCCTCGTCGCTGGTGACCTTGCGAATGGTGCTCCACCCGTCATCGGTGAGCTTCTGCAACCGGACAGTCACGCCAGACTGCGCCGGGCTCAACGTCGCAGCGAGGGTCGCAGTCTCGCGCTTCACCGCGGTGTAGTCACGTGAGTCGACCTTCACCTTCCAGCGAACCCGGGTGCGCATGGCGTCGCTGGCTGCTGCAGTCTGCTGGTCGGTCGCGGCGACCTCGACCCAGAAGTAGCCGGTGCGCTCGGGAGATACGCGGAACTTGCCGGTGCCGTCATCGTCGAGCACGAGGGTGTCGACGACCTCGGCCTTCGCCTCGGCGGCGGTGGTGGCCCCCTCGGCTGTCGGCGACCACAGCAGTGTCGCTGTCGCGCCCGCTGACGGACCCTTCTCCGAGGTGGTGGCGATCTTGATCGCGGCCTTGCGTCCATAGGTCACCGCTGAGGAGGCCGACGTGGTGAGTGTGGTCTCCGCTGGCGCGAGCTCACGCCCGTACTCGAGGAGTCGAGGATAGAAGTCAGGCTGGACACTGCCGAAGTTCCACACCGCGATGCCGGCGATCCCGAGGTCGGGAACCATCTGGGCGTCGGTGAGCGCGCTTCGAGTGTCGCCGAACCACACCTCACGCTCCACGGTGCACTCGCGCTCCACCTGATCACCCTGCTTGGTGAAACGTCCGTTGATCTGCGTGGTGTAGGTGAAGGACCACTCGCCCTGCGTGGAGTTCCACTTCGGCTGCTGGTCATTGGCCTTCGCGACGGCTTCGGCTGCCGCCGGAGATGCCATCGACTGCATCGTGGTGGAAATCCACGTCCCACTGGTGTTGTAGTAGCCGGGCGTCCAGCCACTGGGGCACTTGTCGTCGATCCCGTACACCGGGTTGCTGTAGGTGCCCTGGTTCACGACCCACTGCCGGCCGTACTGGGGGTTGCCGACCCAGAGCTTCGCCGCATTCTCCTGGCCCACCGCGGCGATCGCGGCTTGCAGCTGACTGCGGGCCCAACCGGTGGGACCGATGGGACCGGGCACGTTCCAGCTGTAGTCATAGGTCATAAACCGCACCTGATCGGCGAACCCGATCACCTCGGCGAGGGCATAGACGCCACTCTCGCCGCCCCAATACGCCTGACCGCCGGGAATCGTGAGGGATAGTTCGAGGCCCTGGTCGTGCAGTTCCCGCGACAGCCGCTTCATCATGGCGATCCAGCGCGGTCGGGTCTCCGCCCAACTGATGCCGAGATTGCGGTCGCGGAAGGCGAAGTTCTCCCAGTCCAGATCGACACCGTCGACACCGGCGTTCTTCGCGTAGCGGGCGATGGTGCGCGCGTAGTCGCGGCGGTTCGCGGGGTCGTCGAGATAGGGGGACAACTGGCCGGCATAGGTCGAACCGAGGTCCGTGATCGACCCGAAGACCTTGATCCCGGCGTCTTGGAGCATGCGCCGCTGTCCATCGAACTTCGAGTTCGTCCAGGGGGTCGATCCACTCGGGTCGCAGACGCCGTTGGTCGCGCTGATCACGCAGATGGGATTGTCCGGCCCCGCGAAGGTCCACCAGAAGATGTTGACCTCGCCGACGACGCCATCGGATTCTTCGATGAGGGTCTGCACCTGGGAGTCCTTCGCCCACCATCCGAACCAACCGCTGACGATCGGCTCAGGCGCGACCGCTGCTGAGGCTGCGGATGGGGCGGCCACTGCTGCGAGACCCGCGACGAGCGCGGAGGCAGCGAAGGTCGCCACGGTGGCGGTGAGTGAGCGTCGCACGCGGGTGAACCCTCCCAGGTCGAACGTGA
>CAZVCZ010000120.1:0-3616 GCA_964626275.1 uncultured Bifidobacteriaceae bacterium
CGAACCCCCATTCAGAGATCCAAAGTCTCTTGTCCTGCCATTAGACGAGCCGGGAATGCGGGTGCCTAGTCTGCCATCCCCCCTAGACAGGCTACGCCTGCGTAGGTTACGGTGGCGTAGGTTGCTCTTCGCGACCGTCCGGCACCACCCGTGAAACATCCATGCACCACATGAAGGAGAAGCCCGTGGCGTTGACCGAGCAGGCCGCCCCCGTTACCCCGACCTCGCCGTCCACCACGACCCCTCGATCTCGTCCCGCACCCGAGACGGTGCCCTTGAGCCGAACCTCGCAGATCCTGATCGGCGTCTTCGTCGTCGTCCCGCTGCTTGCCGTGGTTGCGGCCATCCCGGTCGCCTGGGGTGGCTGGCTGGGCTGGACCGATGTGATCCTCGCCCTCGTCTTCTACTCCATAGCCGCCATCGGCATCACCGTCGGCTTCCATCGACTGTTCACCCACGGCTCGTTCAAAGCCCCCCGCGCGGTGCGCATCGCCTTCGCCATCGCCGGGTCCTTGGCGATCGAGGGCAATATCGCGCAGTGGGTCGCCGATCACCGACTGCACCACTCGCGAAGCGACGAAGAAGGCGACCCGCACAGCCCGTGGCGCTTCGGCACCTCCCATCGCGCAGTCTTCAAGGGCCTGCTGTTCGCGCACATCGGGTGGCTGTTCGATGGTGGGCAGACGTCCATCGCGCGATACGCCCCCGACATCGCCGCCGACAAAGACCTCAACCGCGTCGCCCGGTTCTTCCCCGCACTCGTCATCACGTCGCTGCTGCTGCCCGCGGTGCTCGGTGGGCTCATCACCTGGTCGTGGATGGGTGCGCTCACCGCGTTCTTCTGGGCCGGGCTGGTCCGCATCGCCCTCGTCCACCACGTGACCTGGTCAATCAACTCCATCTGCCACGTGTTCGGTAAGCGCCCGTTCACCACGCGCGACAACTCCTCCAATGTCGCCTGGCTGGCGATCCCCTCGTTCGGAGAGTCCTGGCACAACCTGCACCACGCTGAGCCGACCTCGGCCCGCCACGGTGCACTACGGGGCCAGATCGACCTTTCCGCCGAACTCATCCGCGTGTTGGAGAAGATGCGCCTCGCCCAAGACGTGCGCTGGCCCAACCCTGCGCGCATCGCGGCGAAGTTGAAGGATCCCGCCATGCGTCGACGCATCCCCGGCTGGGTCGAACCTTCCGAGACATGATCTCCCCGGGGCATGGCGAGGACTAGGGTCGCGCCATGCGCATGACCGGCCGGGAACGACGCGAGCAACTGCTCACCGTCGGCCGCCGCCTCTTCGCCGAGAAGGGCTATGAGGCCGTCAGCGTCGAGGAGATCGCCGCGGTCGCCGATGTCTCGAAACCTGTGGTCTATGAGCACTTCGGCGGCAAGGAGGGTCTCTACGCTGTCGTCGTCGACCGGGAGATGAACTCCCTGCTCGAACGCATCACCAGCGCACTGTCGGGCTCATCACCGCGCATGCTGCTCGAGCAGGCCGGCATGGCACTGTTCGACTACATCGACGAGAACCCCGAGGGTTTCACCATCCTGGTGCGCGATTCACCCGTGTCCCAGCAAACCGGTTCCTTCGCCAGCCTCATCGTCGACATCGCCGGCCAGGTCGAATACCTCCTCGCCGAGCAGTTCAACGCCCACGGCATCCCGAAGAACCTCGCCCCCGCCTATTCCCGCATGCTCGTCGGCATGACCGCCCTCACCGGCCAGTGGTGGCTCGATGTGCGCAAGCCGAAGAAGGAGGAGGTCGTCTCCCATTTGGTCAACCTCGCCTGGAACGGCCTGTCGCACCTCGAGGCGAAGCCACGCCCGATCTCCACGCAGCGTCGTCGCTCCCGCTCAGCCGCACCGTAGTCTGAAGCCATGACCGAGCAGGTCGCCCGACCGGCGCGTGACGCTATCGATGGGCGTGACGGTGTCGATGGGATCGTCGCGGCCTGGCGACGCGAACGCCCCGATCTCGATGTCGCGCCTCTCGAGGTCCTCTCCCGCGTCAGTCGACTCTCCCGCCATCTCGACATCGCCCGGCGAGCGGCCTTCGAGCGATTCGACCTCGAGGCCGGTGAGTTCGATGTGCTCACAGCACTGCGGCGATGCGGTCCGCCGTATTCCCTGTCCCCCAGTCGATTGGCGAGTGAGACGCTCGTCACCAGCGGCACGATGACGAACCGGCTCGATCGTCTTGAACGTGACGGCCTCGTCCAGCGCACCCCTGACCCAGGTGATCGCCGAGGTATCCAGGTTCGTCTCACCACCGCAGGTCGAGAGCGTGTCGATGCCGCGCTCGCCGACCTGCTCGACCGTGAGCACGCCATCCTCGCCGGGCTGAGCTTCGCCGATCAACGACTCCTCGCCGATCTGCTGCGCAGCCTGACCGCACCATTCGACTCTCCCTAGCCGAGATGATCCGACGTGGCGGGACTCAGTCCTCCAGTCGAGCACCGGGAGCGGGCCCGCGCGCGACGAACGCGGGTGAATCGGGATAGAAGATGCCGAGTTTCACCGACATGATCTTGGCCTCGGCCTCGTTCTCGGTGAGGAACACCGTCGTGGGGCCGCTGCCCGAGACGATCCCGGCGATCGCCCCCATCCCATCTCCCTCGGCCAGCACATCTGCGAGTTCGGGCCGCAGCGAGATCGCAGCCTCCTGCAGATCATTGGACAGCAGCGGGCCGAGCAGGCGCGGATCATCGGCCCGCAGCGCCGACACCACGGCCTCATCGATCGATGGGCTCGGGATCAACCGATCGCCCCGCAACCGATCACACTCGGCATACACCGTCGGCGTCGACAACCCGAGGCTGTTCGGCCAGATCACCCACGTCAACTCCGCATGGGCAAGCACCGGCGTGAGATCCTCCCCGCGCCCTCGCCCGATCATCGTGCCCCCGTGGACGCTGAAGGGGACATCGGAACCGAGTTCAGCGGCGAGCTCGGTCAGTCGAGTCCGCGTCATCCGCGTCCCCCACAGCGCATCGCAGGCCACGAGTGCCGCCGCCGCATCCGCACTTCCCCCCGCGAGCCCACCCGCCACCGGAATCGTCTTGTTGATGTGGATCCGGACATCCGCCACCCGTCCAGTCCGCTCCGCGAGGAGCATCGCCGCGCGCGCAGCGAGATTCGTGTCGTCGAGGGGAACCCCATCCGCGCCCTCTCCCTCGACACTCAACGTCACCCCGGAGCCGGACGGACCCGATTCGACGGTGACCGTGTCCCGACGATCGATGGCGTGGAACATCGTCGCGAGCTCGTGATACCCATCCTCGCGCAGCGGGCCAACGGACAGGACCAGGTTGATCTTCGCCGGGGCGCTCGCGGTCACGCTCACGCGCTCGACCTTACGCTGATCACACGACCTGCGCTGCCTCCGCGAGACGAATGAAGGCATCGATTCCCAACTGCTCCCCGCGCACCATCGGATCGATGCCGGCCATCCGTAGTAACTCCTCCGCACGCACCGCCGACCCCGCCCAGCCGGCGAGGGCCGCGCGCATCGTCTTGCGACGTTGCGCGAAGGCAGCGTCGATGACGGTGAACACCTGCTCCCGACTCGATGTCGTTGCCGGGCGCGGGTGGCAGGTGAACGCCACCAGCCCGGATTCC
>CAZVCZ010000121.1:0-3600 GCA_964626275.1 uncultured Bifidobacteriaceae bacterium
GTGAAGGAGTTCAGTGGAGATGTGCGCCGGGCCTATGAGATCGCCGAGCTGGCCCCCGGCCTCGACCTGCTCATCGGAGCGGACGACGTCGTGCTCGAACTCGCCCTTGCTGGCGCGGTCGGCTGGATCGCCGGCTACCCCAACGCACTGCCCGAGGCCAGCCGAGCGCTCTACGACGCCGCACTTGCCGGCGACGTCGCGACCGCTGTGCCGATCTATCGCGACCTGCATCCGCTGTTGCGCTGGGACTCCAAGACCGAGTTCGTCCAGGCGATCAAGCTCAGCATGGACATCGCCGGTCGCTATGGCGGTCCGTGTCGTCCGCCGCGTCTGCCGCTGACCCCCGAGGTCGAGGCGACCGTCCGCAAGGCGACCGAGGCGGCGCTCGCCAAGGGATACCGTTAAGCCATGCGTGCCAAGCGGGTCTTCCATGCCGTCGACTCGCACACCGAGGGCATGCCCACGCGGGTCATCGTCGGTGGCGTCGGGGAGATTCCCGGCGCCACCATGATGGACAAGCGCCTGCACTTCATGGAGAACCTCGATCACATCCGCCAGTTGCTGATGTTCGAACCGCGGGGGCACTCGGCGATGAGCGGCGCGATCCTGCAGCCGGCGACCCGGGACGATGCCGACTGGGGCGTGGTCTATATCGAGGTCAGCGGCTGCCTGCCGATGTGCGGTCACGGGACCATCGGGGTCTGCACCGTGCTGGTTGAGACCGGCATGGTGGAGGTCACCGAGCCCCTCACGACGATCCGCCTGGACACTCCGGCGGGTCTGGTTGTCGCCGATGTCGCGGTCGAGAACGGTGCTGCCAAGTCGGTGACGATCCGCAACGTCGCGTCCTTCGCGCATGGCCTCGACCTCACCGTCGATGTCCCCGGGATCGGTTCGGTTCCGTATGACATGGCCTTTGGCGGGAACTTCTACGCAATCGTCGATTCAGCCGCCCTCGGCGTCGAGTTCGATCGAGCCAATGGCGATGAGATCCTGCGCCGCTCCCTGGCGATGATGGAGGCGATCAACGCCACGGCCGAGCCGGTGCATCCCACCGAACCAGCGATTCGCGGATGCCACCACGTGCAGGTCATCGCACCAGGATCGGATGCCCGTCGCTCGCGGCATGCGATGGCGATCTATCCCGGCTGGTTCGATCGGTCTCCCTGCGGGACAGGGACATCGGCACGCATGGCCCAACTGCATGCGCGAGGTGAATTGCCACTGGACACCGACTTCGTGAACGAATCGTTCATTGGCACGACCTTCACCGGTCGCTTGGTGGACCGGGCCCGGGTCGGGGAAGTCGAAGCAGTCGTTCCGACGATCACCGGGCGCGCCTGGGTCACCGGCACCGCCCAGTACTTCCTCGATCCCACCGATCCCTTCCCTGCGGGATTCTTACTGTGACGGTCCGATTGCCAGAGGTCAGCGGGCGGGTGTCGCTGCGTGAGCAGGTCGCCGCGGCGCTGCGCACCGCCCTCATCTCCGGTCAGTTGCAACCGGGAATCACCTATTCCATTCCCACGCTCGCCGAACAGCTCGGGGTCTCGGCGACTCCGGTGCGCGAGGCGATGCTCGACTTCGTTCAGCAGGGAATCGTCGCGGCTGTTCCGAACAAGGGCTTCCGGGTCATCGAACACACCGACGCAGACCTCGATGCGCTGACCGAAGTCCGACGCATGCTCGAGATCCCCGCGATCGAGCGCGCCTGCGATGCCTTGACAGCCGAGCAGATCGCTGAACTTCGACTGATCGCAGAGCAGGTGCGTGATGCCGCCGCGGCGGGCGATCTCGTGGGATATCTCGAAGGCGACCGGGAGTTCCATCTGCGAATTCTCGCTGCCGCCGGCAATCCTCGTCTCGTCTCGATCGTGGACGACCTGCGAACGCAGAGCCGGTTGTATGCCCTGAGCGATCTCGCCGCCGATGGCACCCTGGTGGCTTCCGCTGATGAGCACCTCGCGCTGCTGGATGCCCTGGCCGCGGGTGATTCAACTGTGGCCGCATCGTTGATGGGTCATCACCTCGACCACGTCCGGGGCAGTTGGGCGCGAGCCAACGGATGATGATGAAGAGATCCCGAGATGCCGTCGTCATCGGTGCTGGCGTGGTCGGTGCGGCCTGCGTGCACTATCTCGTGCGCGCAGGATTCGACGTGACCGTCATCGATCGGGGGAGCGTCGGCGCGGGAACGACCGGGGCAGGCGAGGGCAACATCCTCGTGTCGGACAAGATCCCAGGACCGGAGTTGGATCTCGCCCTACTCAGTCGGCAACTGTGGTTCGACCTGATCGATGAGCTCGGTCAATCCGCCGAACTCGATCCCAAGGGCGGCATTGTGATCGCGCATGATGACGCGACACTGACGCATCTTCGGAAGTTCGCCGCCGAACAGCGTGATGCCGGTGTCATCGCTCACGACGTCGATCCGCTGCAGTTGCGCGACCTCGAACCGCATATCGCGGCTGATATCCCCGGGGGTGTCCACTATCCGCAGGACATGCAAACCCAGCCGATGCTTGCCGCGGCGCATCTGATCTCGAATGCTCAGCGGAGCGGGCGACTCGAGGTGCTCACTGAGACTGAGGTGCTGGGGATCACGCGCGATGAGTTCGGCGTGGTGACGGGAGTGAACACCACGGCGGGTTCGATCGCCACCCCGATCGTCGTGAACGCCGCCGGGACATGGGGCGGCCAGATCGCGGCGCTGGCCGGTGTTGACCTGCCAATCTGGCCGCGACGCGGATTCATCCTGGTGACCGAGCCCCTGCCGATCACGGTGCACCACAAGGTCTATGCCGCTGACTATGTCGCGAACGTCGCCTCTGACGACAGTGGACTGGAGACCTCCGCGGTGATCGAGGGAACACGCGGCGGCACCGTGCTCATTGGTGCGAGCAGGGAACGCGTCGGGTTCGACTCCACGCTGGATCACGAGGTGCTTGCACGTCTGGCGCAGCAGGCCATCGCCGTGTTCCCCGTGCTTGGTGACGTCTCCCTGCTGCGCAGCTATGGCGGCTTTCGTCCCTACACCCCGGATCACCTTCCGGTCATCGGCCCCGACCCCAGGGCTCCCGGTCTCGTGCACGCCTGCGGCCATGAGGGCGCAGGCGTGGGGCTCTCGGCTGCGACGGGGCACCTCATCGCGCAGGTGCTCACCAACACGACTCCCGACCTGCCTCTCGAGGTGTTCTCACCGGAGAGATTCGAGGCTGTCCATGCCTGAGATCACCGTTGATGGCGAGCGTCGCCAGGTCGATGAGGGCATGACCATCGCGGCTGCCCTGATCAGCGGCGGAGAACGCTCCTGGCGTGACACGAGGAATGGTGATCGACCGCGTGGGATGTTCTGCGGGATCGGAGTCTGCTTCGACTGCCTGGTGATGCTGAACGGCACGCCGAATGTGCGGGCCTGCATCACGCTGGTCGAAGACGGGGATGTCGTCACGCGCCAGTCGGGAACAGGGTGGACTGCACTCCTCGAGGGGGTTGGCGATGAGTGACGCCATCGATGTCCTCGTCGTCGGCGCTGGAGCGGCTGGCCTGTCGGCGGCCTATGCCGCAGCGCAGGCCGGATGCAGTGTCACCGTCGCCGAT
>CAZVCZ010000122.1:0-3529 GCA_964626275.1 uncultured Bifidobacteriaceae bacterium
GGTGGGATCGGCGCCGAGCGCTCGCACGACATCGGCGACCACGTCAGGGTCGACCTGCACGAGTTCGCCGGACTGGCTGTAGTACTCCGTCGACACCCCTAGGGCGTGCGCGAGGTCTGCGAGATCTGCCACGCGAGTCAGCATATGGGCCGACCCACTCGTCACCACAGGTCTGGCGTCCACCCCAACCACGGTCGTGCCTGCTCGAGCTGGGCCCCCAGCGACAACAGGGTGACTTCGTCACGCGGTCGACCGATGAACTGGCTGCCAATCGGCAGCCCCTCGGCGGTTCGATACAGCGGTAGGGAGAGCGCTGGCTGACCGGTGATGTTGTACGGCGCGGTGAAAGGGGTGAAGGCCTTCTGCGCTTCGAAGTCCGCAGCCGGATCCGCATCGTTGCGTATCGATCCAATGGGGACCGGCGGCTTCGCCAACGTCGGGGTGAGGATGACGTCGTAGGAGGCTGTTGCCTGGATCACCATCCGGGCCACGGAACGGGCGATGGCCAGGGCTCGCGTGAGCTCCACGCCACTCGCGCGCATGCCCCGTTCTCTCAGCCAGATCGTCAGCGGGAGCAGTTCCGATTCACGTTCGGGTGGGATGGGGATGCCCGCCGCACCGGCTGCCCAGATCACCTCGAAGGACCCGACAGTGTCATGGCCGAAGGGCGGCGGGACGTCCTCCACCACATGGCCGAGTTCTTCGAGGAGGTCCGAGGTCGCCTCATAGGCCGCGAGGCACTCGGGATCGACCTCGCTATCTGCGATCACCGGAGTGCAGTAGCGGCCGACCCGCAAGATCCCGGGTTCACGTGACGCCGCGTCGAGGAAGGAATGCCCTGGATCCAGGGGTGGTGCGAGGAAGGGATCGTCTGGGAAACCGCCGGTCATCACATCGAGGAGTGCGGCTGCATCGCGCACCGTTCGCGCCAGTGGACCCTGCACGGCGAGTTCACCCAGTCCGTCTGGCAGCGGACCGTTCGACACGCGCCCACGCGAGGGCTTGAGCCCTACGAGACCGCACACGCTGGCGGGGATCCGGATCGAGCCACCCCCGTCCGAACCCTGGGCGATAGGAGCGAGCCCCGCGGCGACTGCCGCTCCTGCGCCACCGCTGGATCCACCCGCCGATCGGGTGAGATCCCAGGGAGTCCGTGCGGGGGGCGCGATGTCGTTCTCGGTGTAGCAGGGCAAACCGAATTCCGGGGTGTTGGTCGTGCCGGTGAAGACGAGCCCACCCTTGCGCAGATTGGACACGACGTTGTCATCAGCAACCGCGTCGATCTGCAGTGCTTTCGAACCGAAGGTGCAATGCACGCCCGCCACCTGATTGAGATCCTTAGTCGGGCACACCACCCCCCACAGCACCGGCAGTTCACGGGGATCGCTAGCTGCTCGGACCATCTCGTCGGCCGCACTCGCCTGGGCGAGGGCCGACTCGGCAGTGAGCGTGATGAAGGCACCCACCTCACCGCTGAATCGCTCACTTCGGCTCAGGTAGTGCTCCGTGAGTTCCACGGCCGTGGTCTGACCTTCGCGAATCGCGCTCGCTTGCTCCAGCGCGGTGAGGTCATGCAACTCCGCCATCACCCCACTCTAGGCCTTAAGTCTGGTTGTCGTGATGCGGAGTGCATCAGCGATTCCTCAACCCCTACCGTGTCCCCGTGTCCGCCACCGACCGCGTCGCAGACGCCTGCCGGAATATGCATGCCGCCGGGGGTCCTATTCGTCTCGAGGTTCTCGCCGAGAAAGTCGGATGCAGTGGTCGCCAACTCCAACGCGATTTCACCGCGGTTCTGGGGACGAGCCCGCAGGATTATGGCCGCAGTGTGCGAACCGATCGTGCCCGGTCGATGCTTCGCGGGGCTCCCTCGATCACTGACGCGATCTACGACGCTGGATATGGATCGGTTCGCGCGTTCTATGAGGAGACCGCGCGCAGGCTCGGGATGACTCCCCGTGACTACGCAGACGGAGCGCCCGCGCATCTCCTACTGTGGTCGACTCGCCCGACCCCGATTGGCGACATCATGGCGATCGCCTCCGCCCGCGGTCTGTGCCGAGTCGTCATCGGCGTCGAGGCAGACATCGTCCCCGTCACCCTCGCTGAGTTCCCGGCCGCAACATTGGTCCGCGACGATGCCGCGATGGTGGACGTCATGAACGCGCTCGAGCTCATCGCGCTCGGTCGACCAGCTCCCAACCTGCCGATTCATATCTCCGGTACGGCATTCCAGGCCCGAGTGTGGGCGGCGTTGACCGAGATCCCCTCGGGTGAGACTCACACGTATTCCGAGATTGCGGAATCGATCGGAGAGCCGACAGCGGTGCGTGCAGTGGCCAATGCCTGCGGCGCCAACCCGACAGCGCTGGCTGTTCCGTGCCATCGAGTGATCCGGACCGATGGTTCCTTGGGCGGCTATCACTGGGGCCTCGAGGTCAAGGAATCCCTCTTGGCCGCTGAGTCGACCATCTCGTGACGAGCATCGAGAGATCCACCACCTACGCTCGCTGGCTACCCGCCTATCTCGCCCTCGCCCTCATCTGGGGCTGCTCATTCCTCTTCATCGAGGTGGGCCTGGAGTCCTTCACTCCGATGGGAGTGACCTTCGGGCGAATCACGATCGGCCTCGCGACCGTCCTCCTGCTGAGCCTGTTGACCCGAATTCGACTCCCACCTCGCTGGTCATGGGGGCCACTGTTCATTGCGTCGCTGCTGTGGGTGGGGATCCCGTGGACTCTGTTCCCGATCGCGCAAACGATGGTGACCTCATCTCTGGCGGGCATCATCAACGCGGTCACCCCGCTGATGACCCTGCTCGCCATCATGATCGCGTTTCGAGAGGAACGACCCTCGCGTGCACGGATCATCGGCTTGTTCGTGGGATTCCTCGGGATACTCGTCGTCGTCGGCGTATGGAACATCCGAGAGGACGCCTCCTCGCTCCCTGGCATCGGCCTGCTCCTGATCGCCGTTGCCTGCTACGGGATCGGGTTCCCATTCGCCCGCCGCTACCTGACCGGGCTGACCGCACGAGAACCTCTCCATCCGCTCTCTCTGGCCACCGGGCTGCTTGGCTGGGGGGTCATCGTCACAGGACCGGTCATCGCTATCACCGGTGTGAATGAGGCGCCGATCCGTCTCACCCCGGTGTTGTCGGTCATCGCACTTGGCGCGCTCGGCTCCGGCATCGCCTACGCGTTGAACTTCTTCGTCACCCAGAACGCTGACGCGACCACCGCCAGCACCGTGACCTATCTGACGCCCCTGGTAGCCGTCATCGTCGGATCGCTCGTACTCGCCGAACCGCTTGCCTGGCACCAGGCAGTAGGCGGCGCTCTCGTCGTCCTTGGAGCTGCCACCGCACAGGGACTCCTTCGTCGACGCTCCTAGACACGTTCAAACATTTCAAAGGCATTGCCCACCCGTCATACCTGTTGCATTGCAAATATTTTTTGAGAGTGACGCAGCACCTGAATGTCAGACCCCCGATGTAGCGTGACGCACATGATCGACACCACCTCATCCG
>CAZVCZ010000123.1:0-3402 GCA_964626275.1 uncultured Bifidobacteriaceae bacterium
CAACCTCGATGAGGAGGTCGCGCCGGGAGAGATCCTCGAGGCGGCGGAGCGCCATCTCGATGAGACCACGACGCGCATGCGCGAACTTGCTGCCGAGTTCATGGGGGAGAAGCCGGTCGCGGGGATTGTGCGACGGGCGCTGGATCGCATCGCGACCGAGTCACCCGTGACCGATGCGACCATCCTGCCCCTGTCCGCCGATGCGCTGCAGCGCACCACCGAGTTCGTTCGTTCCACGGGAATAGTCAGCGTCCCCGACATGGAGACGCGGATCATCGAGATGCCCGAGATCCACCGCGGTATCGCTGTTGCCTACTGCGATGCACCCGGACCGCTGGAGACGGCCGATGTCGCGACGATGGTCGCAGTCGCACCGACCCCGGAGGGCTGGCCAGCAGAGCGCATCGAGTCGTTCTATCGCGAATACAACGGTGTGCTGCTGCACGACCTGATGATCCACGAGGCTATGCCCGGACATGTCCTGCAACTCGCGCATGCGCGCCAGGTCGACTCGATGACGCCGGTGCGGCGTTTCGGCTACAGCGGTGTCTTCGTCGAAGGTTGGGCGGTCTACGCCGAGGAGCGGATGTCGCTCGCGGGATACACCCCCGATGATCGACCGGACGCCCACCTCAGGCTTGAACTCCAGCGGTTGAAGATGAGTGCGCGGATGGCGCTGAACGCGATCCTCGACGCGCGGGTCCACGGTGGCGACATCACCGAGCCCGAGGCGCTGGAACTCCTCGATCGGCGTGGATTCCAGGAGGAGGGGGAGGCTCGCGGCAAGTGGCGCCGAGCATTGCTCACCGCCACGCAACTACCGACCTACTTCGTCGGCTGGCGGGCGGTGCGTGGGTTAGCCGATGACCTCCGGGTGGTGCATCCGGACTGGAGCGAACAGCAGGTGCACGACCTCATGCTGTCGAAGGGATCACCGGGGCCGCGCCACCTCAGGGCCCTGCTGGGACTGTGAGTTCTCGCACGGCTCGGTCATGCGTCAGTCTGCAGAACTCGTCCACTCCGCGACGGTGGCCTTGAAGGTGAAGCGAGGAAACTGATCGCAGAAGAAGAGGTAGGGCTGCCCGCTCACCTCGCCGCCTAGGACCGCGCCCCCCTGCGAGAACTGGGCCTCGAGGGAAATCATCAAGGTATAGGGGCATTGAGCCCCGGGGACAGGCTCAGCGTAGGAGTACGTGAAGTCGATCGGGCTGATGGTGCCGGTGGGCGCGAGGGGAGTGAACACGGTGTGAGCCATCGTCGTGGTGCCGACCGAGATGGTGGTGGCGATCGAGGCGGTGGACGTGGTGTCGTCAGGGCCCGGCTGAACGAGGGTCGACGTGAAGGTGAGGTTGGGCAGTCCCACGGGAAGTGAGTAGCTCGTGGTCTGCGCCGACGGCGCCGTGGCATCGGCATTGTCGATGAATATCGACCCCGGCCCCTTCGTTCGCTCAAGGTCTCCCTCGAGGGACTTCACGCGCAGGACGATGCGGTTATCGAGGATCCGGGCGGTGCGCAACTCTACGACCTGGCTGGCCTCGCCGTTCACTGATAGCGCGGCGTTGGGAGCCTTGCCGGTGAGCCGATCGCGCTCCGGGGTCCAACCGAAGGGGGTGAACACGTCCTCGGCGCTCACCCGAGTCGCATCGCGTGCCGGACGATCGGTGAAGCGGGTGAAACTCGCGGGAAGGGTCACCACGACGCGGCCGAAGCCGTTCTTCCCAGGGGTGACACGAAGCTTCGATGAGTCGATGGTGAACAGATAGGACACCTCGATCGGGACCGCGGGAATCGTCTCGGGCTGGCTGGGCGCGGGATCGGCGGCCTGGGCGGTGCCGGTGAGGGCGGCGCCCGCGAGGAGGGCGGCAGCGCTGGCAGCGAGCACATTTCGTGGGGCGCTGACTCGGGAGAGGCGGGACATCCGTCGAGGGTAGCCGGGGGTGGCATTGTTTTGCTCGCACTAGGCTTGCCGCATGGCCAGCATCGACGATGTCCTCGCCCGCGAGATCCTCGATTCCCGCGGCAATCCCACCCTCGAGGTCGAGATCGCTCTCGACGACGGCACGACCGCCCGTGCAGCGGTTCCCTCGGGCGCCTCCACCGGGGCCTTCGAGGCTGCGGAGCGGCGCGACGGCGATGCCGGACGCTACGGCGGCAAGGGCGTGCAGCAGGCCGTGCTCGCCGTGGAGGATGAGATCACCCCCGAGATCCTCGGTATCGATGCGTCCGAGCAGCGCATCATCGATCAGGTCATGATCGACCTCGACGGAACACCGAATAAGTCGCGCCTGGGCGCGAACGCGATCCTCGGTGTGTCCCTCGCGGTGGCGCGGGCGGCGGCGGACTCGGCCGATCTCCCGCTGTTCCGCTATGTCGGCGGCCCGAATGCCCACACCCTCCCGGTTCCGATGATGAATATCCTCAATGGTGGCGCTCACGCCGACACCGGTGTCGACATCCAGGAGTTCATGATCGCTCCCATCGGCGCCTCCACTTTCGCGGATGCCCTGCGGTGGGGTGCGGAGGTGTATCACGCGTTGAAGTCGGTGCTCAAGGACGGTGGCTATGCCACCGGGCTTGGCGACGAGGGTGGCTTCGCTCCCGATCTGGCGACGAATCGCGCTGCCCTCGACCTCATCGCGACGGCCATCGACAAGGCGGGCTTCACCCTTGGAACGGATATCGCCCTCGCCCTCGATGTGGCCTCGACGGAGTTCTTCGCCGATGGCTCCTACACCTTCGAGGGCGCGGCTCGATCGGCGGAATGGATGACCGGCTACTACGAGAGCCTGCTCGCCGACTTCCCGCTCGTGTCGATCGAGGATCCCCTCGCCGAGGACGACTGGGCTGGATGGGTGCATCTCACCGACGCCATCGGGGCGAATGTCCAACTCGTCGGGGACGACCTGTTCGTGACCAATCCCGAGCGGTTGCAGCGCGGCATCGATGAGGGTGCTGCCAATGCGCTGCTGGTGAAGGTCAACCAGATCGGCACCCTCACCGAGACGCTTGATGCGGTCGGACTCGCCCACCGAAGCGGCTACCGCTGCATGATGAGCCACCGAAGCGGGGAAACCGAGGACACCACGATCGCCGATCTCGCGGTCGCCGTCGATGCGGGACAGATCAAGACCGGGGCGCCCGCTCGCTCGGAGCGGGTCGCGAAATACAACCAGTTGCTGCGCATCGAGGAGGAACTCGCGGACGCGGGCCGATACGCCGGAGCGACCGCCTTCGCGCGTTGAACGGTCCGCGCATGAGACCATCGGGGATGTGAAGGCGAGGCGAACCACATTCACCGGGCGTGCGGTGATCATGGTCTGTGTCCTCGCCGCCCTCGCGATCACCCTCGCTGTGCCGGTCCGAGAGCTTCTTTCCCAGCAGGCGGAGATCGCTGCGCTGTCC
>CAZVCZ010000124.1:0-3395 GCA_964626275.1 uncultured Bifidobacteriaceae bacterium
GGCGACGAGCGCGACGGTCTCCTCGTCGTTCATCGCCATCCGGGCGAAGGTCTCGCGGATGTCGCGCGCGGCCGCCAGCGGATCGGGCTCGCCGTTCGGGCCCTCGGGGTTGACGTAGATGAGGCCCATCTGGACTGCGGCGAGCGGGTTCTGCAGATCGCGGTCTCCGGTGTAGCGGGCATCGCCGAGCCACTCGGCTTCGGGGCCCCAGTAGATGTCCTCGGGCTCCCAGATGTCCTCGCGTCCGCCGCCGAAGCCGAAGGTCTTGAAGCCCATCGTCTCCAGCGCCACGTTGCCGGTGAGGATCATCAGGTCGGCCCAGGAGAGCTTCTTGCCGTACTTCGCCTTCACCGGCCACAGCAGACGACGGGCCTTGTCGAGGTTGCCGTTATCCGGCCAGCTGTTGAGGGGAGCGAAGCGCTGTGCACCTGATCCACCACCACCTCGGCCATCACTCACGCGGTAGGTGCCTGCGCTGTGCCACGCCATCCGGATCATGAGCGGTCCGTAATTGCCGTAGTCAGCCGGCCACCACTCCTGCGAGTCGGTGAGCACCTCGGCGATGTCGCGCTTGACCGCGGCAAGATCGAGGGAGGCGAACTCCTTGGCATAGTCGAAGTCCGCGTCCATCGGATCGGCCATGGGGGAGTTGGACTGCAGGATCTTCAGGTTCATCTGCTCGGGCCACCAGTCGCGGACCGAGGTCCCGCCCGTGGCGCCTCCGGTGACGGGGCACTTGCTCTCGTCGGACATTGCTACCTCTCTCATTCGATCTGCGGTGAACTACCTATTCGAATCTTCGCGTCGCCGACCCGGTGGTCGAGGGACGTGCCGTGCGATGGAACTGTGTGTAGGTGTGAGGAAGAGTCTGGTGGATTCCCCCTGACTCGGCTACCCAGACCGGCTAGCCGACGCCCGCTCGGGACCGGTCATCCCGGCAGGCGGGACATCGACCCCAGTAGGCAACCTCGGCCTCATCGATCTCGAAGCCGTGGTTGTCCGCGGCCTGGAGACAGGGCACCTCGCCGACCGCGCAGTCGACATCCACGACACATCCGCAATCCCGGCACACCAGATGGTGATGGTTATCGCCCACCCGGTCCTCGTAGAGGGCTGGCGAGCCGACCGGCTGGATGAGCCGCACCAAGCCTTCGGCGACGAAGACCCCCAGGGTGTCGTAGACCGATTGGCGGGAGATGGTTCCGATGTCCTCGCGCACCTCGCGGGTGATGGTGTCGGCCGTGGCGTGGGGGTGAGCGGACACGGCCTTGAGTACTGCGACCCGCTGAGCGGTTACGTGGATGCCGCGCTCACGTAATTGCACCGCTGCGTCCCGGGACCCCTGCTCCATGAGCCCAGACTATGTCAAAGTTTGGACACGGTCCACAGCGCCCCCGCCTCAGGCCGTGTAGGCCTCGACCTTCATGACCTCGACCTGCATCGACCGGCCATTGGCGAGCTCATAGGTCACCGAATCGCCGACCTTCGCCCCGAGCACGGCAGCGCCCAGCGGCGAGGTCGGGGAATACACCTCCACCGAGGCATGTGCGGCCTCCTCGCGGGAGCCCAGCAGGAAGGTCTCCTCCTCATCGAGGTCGACGAAGCGGATTGTCACGACCTTGCCGTGCGCGACCTCGTCCTCACCGGACTCCGGCACACCGATACGAGCATGCTCGAGCAGGTGGGTCAACTGACGGACCCGGGCCTCGTTCTTGCCCTGCTCCTCCTTGGCCGCGTGGTAGCCGCCGTTCTCCTTCAGGTCACCCTCTTCGCGGGCTGCCTCGATCCGCTTGGCGATCTCGGTGCGGCGTGGCCCACTGCGATCGGCGAGTTCCTCCGCCAACCGGTCATAGGCCTCCTGGGTCAGCCAGGTCACCTCGTCTGTGCTCATCGGGCAAGCCTAACCGCGATCGGCCCGCTCAGCCTCCAGGCGTCCACGGCTGCTCGGGTGGCACCACGCCGGGCGGGAACTGCGGCGGTGGGACACCCTCGGGCGGCCCACCCGAGGCACACGCGAGGATCTCGATGCCGAAGGCCGGGGCCGTGGTCCGCAGGGAGTAGGTCTCCTGCACATAGGTGGTTCCCCGGGGCAGGACGCTGATGGCGTAGCCGACGTCAGCGCGGGTGGAGTCCTGGGCGCGGATCACGCAGTAGGCGTCCGCGGTGTCCGCCCGGGTGACCTCGTAGGTGATGTCGACCCGGTCATCGGACACCACGCGCCAGGACAGCACCTGGTAGTCGATGCCGGGCGCTGCTAGCTGGTAGCCGACGTATCCCAGGGCCGCCGCGAAGGCCAGCACGAGCGCACCGAGACCGGCGTACCCCCACCAGGGAGTGCCTCGGATGCCATAGCGCTCGCGCATCTGCGGGGACAACTGATCGACGGGGATCCCGCTGGGCATCGCACCTCCCGTCGCGTCATGGGCTCGACCTTGGGAGACTAATACGTGTGACTGAGCAGTGGCGACTCCTGGCCGTGCACGCCCATCCCGACGATGAGGCGAGCAAGGGTGCCGCGACGATGGCGCGCTACGTCAAGGAGGGCGCCGAGGTTCTCGTCGTGACCTGCACCGGTGGGGAGCGCGGTGATCTGCTGAATGAGGCCGCCGCCGCCGATGTTGACGCGCTCGGCATGGTCGAGGTCCGTCGTCGGGAGATGGCCGATGCGGTAGCCGCCCTCGGTGTTCAGCACCGGTGGTTGGGCTTCGAGGACTCCGGCTATCCGGCCCACCTCGACGGTGGCGAGGTCGAGCCGCTCCCGGAGGGCTGTTTCGCCGACCTGCCGCTGCAGACCGTCGCTGCGCCACTGGTCGAGATCGTGCGAGAGTTTCGTCCCCATGTGATGACCACCTATGACGAGAAGGGTGGCTATCCGCACCCCGACCACATCCGCACCCATGAAGTGGCGATGGAGGCGTTCACGGGCGCGAGCGATCTCGATCGCTACCCGGGAGGGAACCCCTGGCAGCCGCAGAAGCTCTACTACAACATGACCTTCCACCGCGCTCGCGTCTTCGCGATGCATCAGGCGATGCTCGATCGAGGCATCGAATCGCCGTTCACCGAGTGGGTGCAGCGCTGGGAGGAGCGGCCCGATGATGCCTGGCGCATCACCACGCAGGTCCCGGTCGCAGACTTCTTCTCCGCCCGCGACGAAGCCCTCCTCGCCCACCGCACCCAGGTCGACCCCGCCGGGATGTGGTTCGCCATGCCGCGCGACATCGAGCGAGAGATTTGGCCCACCGAGGATTTCCAACTCGCGATCTCGCGGGTGCCGACCAGCCTTCCGGAGGACGACCTGTTCGCCGGACTTCGGGCATAGGAGACAACTGCGATGAGCACATTGCGTGAGGTCTTGTCGACTGACAGGGTGTGGGCCAGCATTCCGTCACCGT
>CAZVCZ010000125.1:0-3386 GCA_964626275.1 uncultured Bifidobacteriaceae bacterium
GACTGCGCCGGCATGGCGGCCGACCTTTTCGAGTCCTATGCGGTGACCCTGGTGGCTGCGCTCATCCTCGGCAAGGCCGCCTTCGGCGAACTCGGCCTGGTGCTTCCGCTCGTCATCCCGGCGATCGGTGTCATCACCGCCGTCATCGGCATCTTTGTCGTCTCGCCGCGGGCCAGCGATCGCTCGGGCATGAGCGCGATCAACCGAGGCTTCTTCATCTCCGCGGTGATATCCGCGATCCTCGTCATCGGTGCGGTGTTCTACTTCGTGCCGTCGTCCTGGGATGAGATCACCGGTCTCGGTGGCATCGCCGCAAACGTCCTCGGCGAAGGTGATCCGCTGAACCCGCAGGTGTTCACCATCGGCGCTGTCTTCATCGGCATCGTGCTCGCCGCCGTCATCCAGCAGCTCACCGCCTACTTCACCGAGACCAACCGCCGCCCGGTGGACGATGTGTCGAAGACCTCGCTCACCGGCCCGGCCACCGTCATCCTGTCGGGCATCTCCCTCGGCCTGGAGTCGGCCGTCTACACCGCGCTGCTCATCGGTGCCGCGGTCTACGGCGCGTATCTCCTCGGTGGCGGTGTCGTGTTGCTCAGCCTCTTCGCCATCGCGCTCGCCGGCACCGGCCTGCTGACGACGGTCGGCGTCATCGTGTCGATGGACACCTTCGGTCCGGTCAGCGACAACGCCCAGGGCATCGCGGAGATGTCCGGCGATGTGCACGGTGAGGGCGCGGCCGTCCTCACCCGCCTCGACGCGGTCGGCAACTCCACCAAGGCAATCACCAAGGGCATTGCTATTGCGACCGCGGTGCTCGCGGCCACGGCTCTGTTCGGTGCGTTCCGCGACGCCGTCGTGGGAGCGACCGCAACAGCAGGCGCATCGATCGGCGATGCGATCTCCAACCTGCAGTACCTCGGCGTTCTCGACGTTGCCAACCCGGCGAACCTGGTGGGCCTCATCATCGGCGCAGCCGTGGTGTTCCTCTTCTCCGGCCTCGCCATCAACGCGGTGTCCCGCGCAGCTGGATCGGTGATCTTCGAGGTGCGCCGGCAGTTCCGTGAGAAGCCCGGAATCATGGAGGGCACCGAGAAGCCCGAGTACAGCAAGGTCGTCGACATCGTCACTCGCGACTCCCTTCGTGAGTTGATCACCCCGGGCCTGCTCGCGGTGCTCACCCCGATCGCGGTCGGCTTCGGCCTCGGCGTCGGCGCCCTGGGCGCCTACCTCGCCGGCACTATCGCCACCGGCGTGCTCATGGCGGTCTTCCTGTCCAACTCCGGTGGCGCCTGGGACAACGCCAAGAAGTACGTCGAGGACGGCCACTTCGGTGGCAAGGGCTCCGAGGCGCACGCGGCCACGGTCATCGGCGATACAGTCGGCGACCCCTTCAAGGACACTGCTGGCCCCGCCATCAACCCCCTCATCAAGGTGATGAACCTGGTGGCGCTGCTCATCGCCCCGGCCGTGGTGACGCTCTCCATCGGGGACGGCGCCAACACCGGCCTGCGCTGGGCGATCGCCATCGGCGCGGCGCTCATCGTGGTCGTCGCCGTCGTCATCTCCAAGCGCCGCCCGATCTCGGTCGGTTCTGAGACGGCGGACACATCCGCCTGACCCCCCTGCATCGCGCGACGACCCCCATGGGAGACACTCCCCGCTGGGGGTCGTCGCGTGTATAAGGCTCGACCGTGATCACGCAAAGGAGTGAATGTGGCTGGCTCGAAGGGCGCTGAGCGCGTCCTGGTCATCGTGGAGTCCCCCGCGAAGGCCAAGACGATCGCGGGGTATCTCACCCGCTCAGCGAACGACGGCCGGGAGTACGACGTCGAGGCCTCCGTCGGCCATGTGCGTGATCTCGCTGCCAAGGCCTCCCAACTGCCCGAGTCCCTACGCAAGGAGCCCTGGGCCAAGTACGCGGTCAACACCGAGGAGGGCTACGCCCCCTACTACGTCGTCCATGCCGACAAGAAGCAGCGCATCACGGAATTGAAGAAGAAGCTCGCCAATGCTGATGAGCTCATCCTCGCCACGGACGAGGACCGCGAGGGGGAGGCCATCGCCTGGCACCTGCTCGAGGTGCTGAAGCCGAAGGTTCCGGTTCGACGCATGGTCTTCCATGAGATCACCGAACATGCGATCGCCGAGGCCTTGCAGCACACCCGCGATCTCGACATGCAGCTCGTCGACGCCCAGGAGACCCGCCGCATCGTTGACCGCCTCTACGGCTATCCGGTGTCCGAGGTTCTGTGGCGCAAGATCGGCCGCGAAGCTCGTTCCGCGGGGCGTGTGCAATCGGTCGCGGTTCGACTGGTGGTCGATCGGGAACGGGAGCGCATCGCCTTCCGATCCGCGTCCTATTGGGATCTCGCGGCTGTCTTCGACCCCGAGTCGTTCTCGGCCAAGCTCGTGGAGATCGACGCGAAGCGAATTGCCACCGGTAAGGACTTCGACGATCGTGGACAGGTCACGAACCCCGAGGTCGTCGTCCTCGATGAGGCGGGTGCGACGGCACTCGCGGGCGCTCTGCAGGGGGTGGACTTCACCGTCCGCTCCGTGGTGGAGAAGCCGTCGAAGCGCAGCCCTTACGCCCCCTTCATGACCTCCACGTTGCAGCAGGAAGCCTCTCGGCGATTCCGCTGGAATGCCCAGCGCACCATGCGAGTCGCCCAAGGTCTGTATGAGCGTGGCTACATCACCTACATGCGAACCGATTCCACCACGCTGTCCGAGCAGGCCATCAACGCTGCGCGCTCGCAGGCGACCCAGCTCTATGGCGCCGACCACGTTGCCGATGCGCCGCGGCGGTACGACCGCAAGGTGAAGAACGCCCAGGAGGCGCACGAGGCCATCCGTCCCTCCGGAGACACCTTCCGGACCCCGGGTGAGGTCGCGAGCGAATTGAACCCGGATGAACTGTCTCTCTACGACCTCGTGTGGAAGCGCACCGTGGCATCGCAGATGGCAGATGCGCGAATCGCCACCACGACGGTGCGGATTGGCACGACGGCAACGGACGGGCGCGATGTGCTGTTCAGCGCCTCGGGAACGGTCACCCTGTTTGCTGGGTTCAAGGCCGCCTACGACAACACGCGAGAGGACAGCGACGACGAGAAGGATCGTGTCCTTCCCGTCTTGCGCGAGGGTCAGGCAGTGACCCTTGTGGAGTTGAGCCCTGATGACCACAGCACGAACCCGCCGGCACGATTCACCGAAGCATCGCTGACGGCGCGGCTCGAGGAACTCGGGATCGGCCGACCGTCGACCTATGCCGCGATCATGGGCACGATCCTCGATCGTGGATACGTCTGGAAGAAGGGCTCGGCACTCGTGCCCTCCTTCACCGCTTTCACCGTCATCCGATTGCTCGAGGAGCATTTCAC
>CAZVCZ010000126.1:0-3352 GCA_964626275.1 uncultured Bifidobacteriaceae bacterium
ATGCGGTGGCAGGGGCCGACCTCGGTGAGGCGGGGGTGGTACTCGCCGTCACGTCCTCGGTGGCGGAGGCCGAAAACCTCGCCATCGGCGTGGAGGATCTGCTCGGCCCTGGATCGAGCGTGGTCTTTCCCGGGTGGGAGACCCTGCCGCATGAGCGACTGAGTCCTTCGGCCGACACGGTGGGCCAGCGCATCGCGGTGCTGCGCCGTCTTTCGACGGGAGTCGACCGTCCGTGCGTCGTCACCGCACCGGTGCGTGCGGTGCTCCAGCCATTCATCGCCGATCTCGCGTCCATCGAGCCAGTGGTGGCCCGGCCGGGTGACGAGGTCGATCTCGATGCGCTCGCCCATCGGCTCGTGGAGTTCGGATATGTCCGCACCGATCTGGTCGAACGGCGCGGTCAGTTCGCGATGCGTGGTGGAATCCTCGACGTCTTCGCACCCACCGATGAACATCCCCTCCGCGTCGAACTCTTCGGGGACACCGTCGATGAGGTGCGGGAGTTCTCCGTCGCCGACCAGCGCTCGCTGGGTGAGGCACCGAAGGGACTGATCGCCCTCCCCGTGCGCGAGCTGCTGCTCACGGACAAGATCCGTGAGAGGGCTCGAGCACTGGCCCAGGCCCATCCGGAACTCGCCGATCTCGCTGGCCGGATGGCTGAGGGGCATGTCGTCGATGGCATGGAGGCTCTCGCTCCGGCGCTGGTCGACGAACTCGCGCTCCTCATTGATGTCCTGCCCGAGGGTTCCGTCCTGCTCATCTGCGACCCCGAACGGGTGCGCGGGAGGGCGGAGGATCTCGTGGCCACCTCGGCGGAGTTCCTGGAGGCGTCCTGGCATTCCGCAGCGGCGGGCGCGGCGACGCCGCTCGACCTGGCGGGATCGGCCTACCGCACCCTCGATGACATCGACGCGGCGGCGATCGCGCAGGACGTCGGTCGCTGGAGCACCGGACCCTTCGACTGGGGCGAAGGCTCGGTCACGGTCCCGGTCGAGGCGGTGCAGCCCTATCGCGGGGATATCGCGAAGGCGGTCTCAGACATTCGCGCCTGGCGGGATGGTGGGGCCGCGGTCGTCATCGTCGCGGAAGGTCATGGTTCGGCTGAACGGCTGGCGGACAGTATGCGCGACGAGGGTCTGCCCGCGCGTCAGGTGGAGTCCCTCGATGGCGCACCTGCCGAAGGCGACGTCCTCGTCACCACCGCACGATTGCGCGATGGAGTCGTGCTTCCCGGTGTCGTCGTCATCACCGAGGGTGATCTCCTTGGAGAACGAACCCAGGTGCGGGATCTGGGTCGGATGCCCTCGCGTCGTCGACGCACGATCGATCCTCTGCAGCTGAGCACCGGTGATTACATCGTCCATGAGAAGCACGGTGTGGGTCGCTATGTCGAGATGGTGCAGCGCACCGTCGCGGGTGCGACTCGGGAATACCTCGTCGTCGAATACGCGTCATCGAAGCGCGGACAACCCGCGGATCGGCTGTACGTTCCGACCGACCAGCTCGATCAGGTCACCCGCTATGTCGGAGGGGAAGCGCCCAGCCTCCATCGACTCGGCGGAAGCGACTGGCAGAGAACGAAATCCCGGGCGCGACGCGCCGTGCGGGAGATCGCGGGGGAACTGATCCGGCTCTATGCCGCTCGCACGGCGACGAAGGGTCGCGCCTTCGCCCCCGACACTCCTTGGCAGCACGAACTCGAAGACGCCTTCGCCTATGTCGAGACGCCCGACCAACTCGCCTGCATAGACGAGGTCAAGGCCGACATGGAGCGCGAGATCCCCATGGATCGCGTGATCTGTGGTGACGTCGGCTATGGCAAGACCGAGATCGCCGTCCGGGCGGCGTTCAAGGCGGTTCAGGACGGAACCCAGGTCGCGGTGCTCGTGCCCACGACCCTGCTCGTCCAACAGCACCTCGCTACCTTCTCGAGTCGCTACGCCCCGTTCCCGGTGACGGTCGCTGGGCTCTCGCGCTTCAACACCGATGCCGAGGCGAAGAAGGTCCTCGCTGGCCTCGCCGACGGCAGCATCGACATCGTCATCGGAACCCATCGACTGCTCACCCCGAATGTGCGGTTCAAGGACCTCGGACTCCTCATCGTCGACGAGGAGCAGCGCTTCGGCGTCGAGCACAAGGAGCACATCAAGGCGCTGCGCACCTCTGTCGACGTCCTCACCATGTCGGCGACCCCCATTCCGCGCACGCTCGAGATGTCCCTGACGGGCATTCGCGAAATGTCGACCATCCAGACTCCGCCCGAGGAGCGACTGCCGATCCTGACCTATGTCGGGCCGTATGAGGACCGACAGATCGCGGCGGCGATCCGCCGGGAACTCATCCGCGATGGACAGATCTTCTTCGTGCACAACCGGGTCGACTCCATCGATCGGGCGGCAGCCAGGGTGCGCGATCTCGTGCCGGAGGCGCGTGTCGCGGTTGCCCACGGACAGATGAACGAGCACGAACTCGAGCGAATCGTGGTGGCATTCTGGGAGGGCGAGGTCGACGTCCTGGTCTGCACGACGATCGTGGAAAACGGCATCGACATCGCGAACGCCAACACCCTCATCGTGGACCGCGCGGACACTCTCGGGCTGTCCCAACTGCATCAGTTGCGCGGCCGCGTCGGGCGCGGCCGTGAGCGCGGCTACGCCTATTTCTGCTACCCACCCGAGAAGCCGCTGAGCGAGACGGCCTACGAGCGGCTGTCGACCATCGCGCAGCACAACGATCTCGGTGCGGGGATGCAGATCGCCATGAAGGATCTCGAGATCCGCGGGGCAGGCAACCTGCTCGGCGGTGAGCAGAGCGGCCACATCGCCGAGGTCGGCTTCGATCTGTATGTCCGCATGGTGGGGGAGGCGCTCGCCGCGCATCGCGGTGAGGGCGATGGGGAACGGCTCGAGACTCGGGTCGAACTCCCCGTCGACGCCCACGTCCCCCACGACTACATCGCCGAGGAGCGACTGCGGCTCGAGGCCTACCGCCGTCTCGCCGATGCCACGACCGAGGCCGAACTCGGCGCGGTCGCCGAGGAGCTCCTCGACCGCTACGGCCCGCTTCCACCCCCGGTCGAGCGGCTGCTCGCGGTGGCCCGTTTCCGCATCCGAGCGTCGGCGGCCGGGCTCGAGGAGATCGTCCTCCAGGGCAATGCGGTGCGGATGCATCCGGTGGAGCTCGCCGAATCGGCGTCGATGCGCCTCACCCGGCTCTACCCGGGCACGATGGTGAAGCCGGCGGTCCGTACGATCCTCGTACCGCGTCCGAAGTCCGCGACGATGGGAGGACCGCCCCCGGCGGACCTCGAACTGCTGGAGTGGGCGACGACCGTGGTGGACACGATCAGCCC
>CAZVCZ010000127.1:0-3327 GCA_964626275.1 uncultured Bifidobacteriaceae bacterium
TGCCGTGGGCGGCCTCGGCCTCGACGGTCCGGCCGTCCGGCGTCATCAGCACCGAGGTCATGAGGCCGAGCGAGCCGAAGCCCTGCGCCACGGTGTCGGACTGCACGTCACCGTCGTAGTTCTTGCACGCCCAGACATAGCCCCCCTCCCACTTCAAGGCAGCAGCGACCATGTCGTCAATGAGGCGATGCTCGTAGGTAATTCCCGCAGCATCGAAGTCAGCCTTGAACTCAGCATCGAAGACTTCAGCGAAGATGTCCTTGAACCGGCCGTCGTAGGCCTTGAGGATCGTGTTCTTCGTGGACATGTAGACCGGATAGTTGCGAGCGAGGCCATAGCGGAATGAGGCCCGTGCGAAGTCGCGGATCGACTCATCGAGGTTGTACATGCCCATCGCGACGCCACCGGCGGGGAAGTCGAAGACGTTGAACTCCATCGGCTCCGAGCCGTCGGCGGGGGTGAACGTCATGGTGAGGGTGCCGGCCTGTTCGATCTTGAAGTCCGTGGCGCGGTACTGGTCGCCGAAGGCGTGACGACCCACGATGATCGGCTTGGTCCACGTCGGAACGAGTCGCGGAATGTTGTTGATGATGATCGGCTCGCGGAAGATCACACCACCGAGGATGTTGCGGATGGTGCCGTTGGGCGAACGCCACATCTTCTTCAGGCCGAACTCCTCGACACGCGCTTCGTCCGGGGTGATCGTCGCGCACTTCACGCCGACGCCGTACTCCTGGATCGCGTGTGCTGCGTCGATCGTGACCTGGTCGTCGGTCTCATCGCGGTACTCGATGCCGAGGTCGTAGTACTTCAGGTCGATATCGAGATAGGGCAGGATCAACTGGTCCTTGATGAACTGCCAGATGATGCGGGTCATCTCATCGCCATCGAGTTCGACGACGGGGTTCTCGACCTTGATCTTCGCCACGGTAGTTGCCTTCCTCATTCGCTGTTCGTTGAGCGTTCGCTGTGTCGGTATGCGGTGGTGATGTCGTTCCTAGAGCAGGCCGAGCGAGGAGACGGCATCTCGCTCCTCGATCAGTTCATTGATGGAATGGTCGATGCGGGCGCGGGAATCAGCATCGATCTCCAGACCCTCGACCCGCTTCCACTCGCCTCCCTCGCTCGTGCACGGCACACCGGCGATGATGCCCTCGGCAATGCCATAGGAGCCATCGGAGATGACCCCGGCGGACACCCAATCACCGGCCGGCGTCCCCAGGACCCAGTCGTGAACATGGTCGATCGCCGCGTTGGCCGCGGAAGCAGCTGACGAGGCACCGCGAGCATCGATGATCGCCGCTCCACGCTTCGCCACCGTCGGAATGAAGGTGTCGGCGATCCAGGCCGGATCGTCGATGACCTCGGTTGCTGGGCGCCCACCGATCTTGGCGTGGGTCAGGTCGGGGTACTGGGATGCGGAGTGGTTGCCCCACACGGTCATGTTCGTGACCTCGGTCACCGGAACCCCGGCCTTCTGGGCAGCCTGGGTGAGAGCGCGGTTGTGGTCGAGGCGCATCATGGCGGTGAATCGCTCGGCGGGGATGTCGGGAGCGTGGGCCGAGGCGATGAGGGCGTTGGTGTTGGCCGGGTTGCCCACGACCAGGATGCGCACGTCATCAGCCGCACCCGCGTTGAGAGCCTCGCCCTGCGGCTTGAATATCCCGCCGTTGGCCTCGAGCAGGTCCCGGCGCTCCATGCCCGGTCCACGTGGGCGAGCACCCACGAGCAGCGCGACGTTGACCCCGTCGAAGGCAGCACGAGGGTCGTCGGTGATGTCGATCCCCGAGAGGAGCGGGAAGGCGCAATCGTCGAGCTCCATCGCGGTGCCCTCCGCCGCGCCGAGCGCCGGAGTGATCTCCAGCAGCCTCAGCCGAACCGGGGTGTCCGGTCCGAGCAATTGCCCCGAGGCAATGCGGAAGAGCAGGGCGTAGCCGATCTGGCCGGCTGCCCCGGTCACGGCGACGTTGACGGGTGTGGGTGCCATGTGCGTCCTTCTCCCTGGTACGCGTTCTCGCGATGACGGCTCATGCTGCGGTGCCCGCAGAGGCTCTGCGAGGTATCTCGACGTCGAGACAAATCCGCTGTGCTGAGGCTATCCAGTCCCCCTCGCGCTACGCCGGCGGGGGCACCCACAGGGCGAAGATCAACAACCCAGCGCCGAGCCCCCCGAGGACGATGAGGTCGACGGTTCGGCTGCGCACAGCGAGCAAGCCGACGCGCGAGGTGGGGAGCACGGCCCGCAGGGCGAAGGCGAGGAGGACCCCGACCGAGAGCAGGATCGATCCGATCCGGAACTCATCGAGGGCCACGAACGCGATGGCAGCCAGCATGACGAGGAGCACGATCGCGATAGGCCACTGCGCGAAGAATCGCCGGCGGCGGGGGCGAAGCGGGGTGACCGGGGCGAGTCGGCGCTCCCCTTCGGACGCTCCGGCACTCATGGGAGATCAGCCTACGGGCCCGAAGGCCTCGCGTTCGGCTTCCGCGACGACATTGGCCAGCAGCATCGCCCGGGTCATCGGCCCCACGCCACCGGGCATGGGAGCGAGGTGGCCCGCGACCTCAGCGACGGCCCGATCGACATCACCCACGAGCCCGGCTTCGGTCCGCGTAATGCCGACGTCGAGCACCGCCGCCCCCGGGCGCACCCAGTCCGGGCCGATGAGTCCGGGAACCCCAGCCGCCGCGACGATGATGTCCGCGCGACGACAGTGCTCAGCGATGTCGCGAGTGCCCGTGTGACACAGGGTCACCGTCGCGTTCTCGGAGCGTCGGGTGAGCAGCAGACCCAGTGGGCGCCCGACGGTCACCCCGCGACCCACCACGCAGACCTCAGCGCCATTCAGCGGGACATCGAAGGCGCGCAGGAGCGTGACGATGCCGTGCGGGGTGCACGGCAGGGGGCCGTCGACGCCCAGCACAAGCCGGCCGAGATTCGTGGGATGAAGTCCGTCGGCGTCCTTCGCGGGATCCATGAGTTCGAGGACACGATTCGCATCCAGTCCCTTAGGGAGGGGAAGTTGCACGATGTAGCCGGTCACGGCGGGGTCGGCATTGAGATCCTGCACCGCCTGTTCGACCTGCTGCTGCGTCGAGTCTGAGGGCATGTCGACTCGGATCGAGGCGATGCCGACCTCGGCGCAGTCGCGATGCTTGCCGGCCACGTAGGAGTGGCTGCCCGGGTCATCACCCACGAGGACTGTCGCCAACCCTGGGGTCACACCCGACGCTTTCAGGGCGGAAACCCGTTGGGCCAGATCGGCCTTCACCGTCGTAGCCGTCGCTTTGCCGTCGAGGATGATCGCTGACATGACGACCAACCTA
>CAZVCZ010000128.1:0-2254 GCA_964626275.1 uncultured Bifidobacteriaceae bacterium
CTCGGGATTCCAGCACCGCCGCCGCCCGTTCTCAGTCCGCGCCGCAAGACACGCCAGTTGCTGCTGCGTCATGACACCCACCCGGTCGCCGTGGGCGGGGATGCCCCCGTGAGCGTGCAGTCGATGACGACCACGTTGACCGCGGATATCAACGCCACGCTCCAGCAGATCGCCGAACTCACCGCGTCCGGATGCCAGGTCGTGCGAGTCGCCGTGCCGAGCCAGGACGATGCCGAGGCGCTGCCGGCGATCGCGAGGAAGTCGGGAATCCCGGTCATCGCCGATATCCACTTCCAGCCCAAGTACGTCTTCGCGGCCCTCGAAGCCGGTTGCGCCGGTGTCCGGGTCAACCCCGGCAACATCAAGAAGTTCGACGACAAGGTAGGCGAGATCGCCCGCGCCGCAGCAGATATGGGCACGCCGATTCGAATCGGAGTGAACGCCGGATCCCTCGACCCCCGCCTGCTGGAGAAGTACGGCAAGGCCACCCCCGAAGCGCTCGTGGAGTCCGCTCTCTGGGAGGCCTCGCTGTTCGAGGAGCATGGGTTCGGCGACATCAAGATCTCCGTGAAGCATCACGACCCGGTGACGATGGTGCAGGCGTACACGCTCCTTGCGGAACAGTGCAACTACCCCCTCCACCTCGGTGTGACAGAGGCCGGGCCTGCGTTCCAGGGCACGATCAAGTCCGCGGTCGCCTTCGGCGCCCTGCTGTCCCAGGGGATCGGAGACACCATCCGCGTGTCTCTGTCCGCACCGCCTGTCGAGGAGGTGAAGGTCGGCATCTCGATCCTGGAGTCGCTCAATCTGCGGCAGCGGGGCCTGGAGATCGTGTCCTGTCCGTCCTGCGGTCGTGCCCAGGTGGACGTCTATACCCTCGCGGAGCAGGTCACGGCGGGGTTGGAGGGACTCGAGGTGCCCCTGCGCGTCGCCGTCATGGGATGCGTCGTGAACGGTCCCGGTGAGGCCCGCGAGGCCGACCTCGGAGTCGCCTCGGGCAACGGCAAGGGACAGATTTTCGTCAAGGGTGAGGTCATCAAGACCGTTCCCGAGGCGCAGATCGTGGAGACCCTGATCGAAGAGGCGATGCGCCTAGCCGAGCAGATGCCCGATGCGGAGGCGCCGGGCGACGCTGGCCCCGTCGTCACCGTGTCCTAAGCGCGGGACTCCGCGTCCGTGTCGTCGCTGGTGCGGTCCCTGCAGGGCCGAGATGCCGGTGATCTGGCGCGACTTGTCGCCACATCCCCCGCAGGACATTGCTTCGCGGCGTCGCGCCTCGAGGCGGCCGCAGGGGATCCGAGTCGGCTGGGCTTCGAAGCGTGGGGATACGAGGTCGAGGGGCGGATCCGAAGTGCGGTGTTCCTCGGCGCGAATGTCATCCCTCTGGGCACTGATGCGGCGGCTCGGGCCGCTTTCGCCGGCCGCATGCGACTCACTGGGCGACGAGGTTCGTCGCTGGTCGGTTTCGCTGACGAGGTCCTCGATCTCTGGCGCTTGATCGCCCCCTCCTGGGGTCCGGCCCGGGAGGTCCGAACCGATCAGCCGCTGCTGGTCATGGACCGGGAATCCAGCGAACCGGTGGATCCCGACGTTCGCCCGGTTCGACCGGAGGAACTCGACATCCTGCTCCCCGCCTGCATCTCGATGTTCACCGAAGAGGTCGGGGTCTCGCCCGTCGCTGGAGGTGCCCACACTGCGTATCGAGCCCGCATCGCCCAGTTGATCCGTGAGGGGCGAGCGCTTGCACGAATCGAGGACGGCCAGGTCCTGTTCAAGGCCGAGATCGGCGCCGTGTCGACCGAGGCCTGCCAGGTGCAGGGGGTGTGGGTCGCCCCCTCCCATCGAGGACGCGGACTATCGACCCCGGGAATGGCGGCGGTCGTCGGATATGCCCTGAAGTCGATCGCGCCGATGGTGAGCCTCTACGTCAATGACTTCAACGTTCCAGCGCGCCGCACCTACGAACGTGTCGGCTTCACCGAGGCGGGCAGGTTCGCCACGGTCCTGCTGCCGTGAGGCTTCGCGGACGTTCGACCCTTCTCGCTATCCTCGACCGACCGACGATGAGGAGCCACTCGCCATGATGAGGATGTCGACGCTGTTCGTGCGCACTCTGCGCGATGACCCAGCGGACGCGGAGGTGCCCAGCCACCGCCTGCTGGTGCGCGCGGGCTATGTGCGTCGCGTCGCTCCGGGCATCTTCAGCTGGCTGCCCCTGGGTTACGCGACCTACCGCAACATCGAAGGGATCGTC
>CAZVCZ010000128.1:2264-3313 GCA_964626275.1 uncultured Bifidobacteriaceae bacterium
GGGATCGTCCGCGCCGAGATGGACGATGCCGGGTTCCAGGAGGTGCACTTCCCGGCGATCCTGCCGCGCGAACCGTATGAGCGGACCCATCGCTGGACCGAATACGGCGACACGCTGTTCCGTCTCACCGATCGCAAGGGTGCCGACTTCCTCCTCGGCCCCACCCACGAAGAGATGTTCACGCTCATGGTGAAGGGCGAATACTCTTCCTATAAGGACCTGCCGCTGTGCATCTACCAGATCCAGACGAAGTATCGCGATGAGGCGCGGCCGCGCGCGGGAATCCTGCGTGGCAGGGAATTCGTCATGAAGGACTCCTATTCCTTCGATGTCGACGATGCAGGTCTGGAGCGTTCCTATCTGCGTCATCGCGACGCCTATATCTCGACCTTCGATCGCCTCGGTCTCGACTACGTGATCGTCTCGGCGATGTCGGGGGCGATGGGCGGATCCCGCAGCGAGGAATTCCTGGCGCCCACCGACCATGGTGAGGACACCTTCGTTCGGTGCAGTGCCTGCGATTATGCGGCGAACGTCGAGGCGGTGACCTCGGCTGCTCCGGCTGCGGTCTCGGCCGCCGATGCCCCGCCTGCTGTCGTTCATGACACTCCGGACACGCCCACGATCGACACCCTGGTGGACGTGTCGAATTCCCGCCCTGACACCGCCCGGGCTGACCGGCCGTGGAACGCGGGGGACACGTTGAAGAACGTCGTCATGAAGCTCACCTACCCGGATGGCGAAAGCGAGCCGCTCATCATCGGTGTACCCGGTGACCGTGATGTCGATGTGAAGAGGTTGGAAGCAGCGGTGCATCCTGCTGTGCCGGAACCCTTCGACGAGGCCGATTTCGGAGCCCATCCGAATCTGGTGAAGGGATACATCGGTCCGCAAGCGCTCGGAGCCGAGAAGGGATTTCGATTCCTCGTCGATCCTCGTGTGGTGGACGGAACGGCGTGGATCACCGGAGCGAATGAACCCGGACGTCACGTCTATGGGCTCGTCGCGGGACGTGATTTCGTCGCGGACGGGGTCATTGATGTCGCTGA
>CAZVCZ010000129.1:0-3240 GCA_964626275.1 uncultured Bifidobacteriaceae bacterium
AGACGCTCAAGCTCAACCTGGACTCCCTCGTCGTGCTCACCCAGTCCCTGCTCCCGGCCCTGATGGAGTCGCAGGGCTCGATCATCAATGTGTCGTCGGTCGTGGCGTTGCGTGGCGGACCCACGATGGCTCACTATGCAGCCGCAAAAGCAGCGGTCGTGTCCTTCACCCAGAGCCTGGCGCTGGAGACCGCCTGGGCGGGGGTGCGAGTGAATGCGCTGCTTCCTGGCTGGATCGACACCGATCTCACCGATTTCCTCCGGGTGAGCGATGAGGCCGAAGCTGGGGTGTTGAGCCGAGTGCCGATGTCGCGATGGGGTCGTTCGGAGGAGATCGCTGAGCCGGCGATCTTCCTTGCCTCCTCCGCGTCATCGTTCATGACGGGCCAGTCGCTCATCGTCGACGGCGGCCTGTCGGCGATGCCCTAGCCGTACTTCGGGTAGTTGTCCGGGTAGATCAGGCCCTGATGGGGCACTTTTTACCCGGAGAAGGGCTAGAGGTTGGCGGCTCGGCGGATTTCCTTCACGAAGGCCTTGGTGCCGTCCCAGGTGGGATGCACGCCGTCAGAGACGAAGTAGTCGCTGCGCCCCGCGGACACCGATGCCCAGTCGGCGATGACGGCATTGGGATAGTCGGGCACGACACTGGCGATGACCTCGTTGTTCGGATCCGTCCAGCGCCGCGGCACGTTGACGTTCACCACGACGACCCGATCCCGGTCGGACAGGATGTCGAGCATCGCCCGGAGCTGATCCTCGGTCACGATGCCGTTCGTTCCCGTGTGGATGACCACGGTGGGGGCCAGTAGGTCCGCGGCGGCGAGGGCCTCGACGCGTTCGAGGACGCCCGATGCCTGTCGGGAGACCTCGGCGTCGACCGAGGACTTCTTCACCTTGTCCTGCAGGTGGGGGGCGACCCCGAGCATCACGGAGTCCCCGATCGCGGTGAGGATCCCGTTCGCGTTCTCGGGAGGTCCGGGATCCTTCGTCGGGGTGGGGGTGGGCTCAGCGGTGTTGGACGACGGTGTCGGAGTGGGGATCGTCGCGTCGCTCGGGGTGTTGCTCGGGGAGGGTGTCGGCCGCGGTGACGCATCGATGAGGATGCTCGTGGGACCCCCGTCATCGATGCCGATGGCGGCGGCGACGTCAGGGGCGAGTTGCTGCTCGGTGGTCGGGGCGGTGGCGAGACCGGCACCGGTGAGGGCGATCGCGGCGATCCCCACACCACTGCCGACGAGAACCCGCTGGGTGAGGTGTGCCTTCTCCTCCTCGGGGGCTCCCCGCCACTGCGCGATGAACTTCTTGATCGCACCCCGCCGGATGGGCATCTCGACGTACCGGTAGGACAACTCGGCGACGCCGAAGGTGAGGCCGAAGCGGAGGATGAGCAGCGGGAGCCCGTCGAGTCCGATGTCCAGATCGGGGCGGGTGACCATGAAGATCGGCCAGTGCCACAGGTAGAGACCGTAGGAGCGCTGGCCGATGTAGCGCCAGGGTTGGGTGCCGAGCATCGCACCGAAGGGTGAGCCAGGGTGGCTGGCCATCGCGACGAGCACGGCGACGAGGAGAGCGAACAGCAAGAAGCCGCCGCGGTAGAGGAAGCCGCTGAACTCCCCGACCTGCCAGAACACCCAGATGACCGCGAGCAGGGAGGCGACACCGATCCCGGTGAGCAGGATCTTGGCTCCGGGCACGAGCTTGGTGGGCAGACGCCCGGGTCGCCACACCACGGCGAGGGCGGCCCCGATGAGCAAGCCCATGATGTGGGAGTCGGTGCCGAAGTAGGCGCGGCTGGGATCAGCGAGTTCGGGGAAGCCGTTGCTGACCGACAGCACCGCCATCCAGATCGTCGAGGCGATGGCCCCGACAAGAGCGGTGATGAGCACCGCGCGGCGCTTGCCGAACTTCAGGGCGATGAGGGTGATGGCGGGCCAGATCAAATAGAACTGCTCTTCGATCGACAGCGACCACAGGTGCTTCAGCAGCGGGGGACGGCCGATGAACTCGAAGTAGGACTGATCGGCAGCGATGTACCACCAGTTGTTGACGTAGAACAGCGAGGCGATCGCATCGGTGCGGAAGGCGGGCGCGGCATCGCGATAGAAGAAGGCGGCCGCGACTCCGACGACCGCCAACATGAGCAGCAGGGCGGGGAGCAGCCGTCGAGCACGGCGGATGTAGAAGGCCTTGAAGTCGATCTTTCCGCGGCGATCGAATTCCTCGAGGATCAGCGAGGTGATGAGGAAGCCGGAGAGCACGAAGAAGACATCGACGCCGAGGAAGCCACCGGGCATCCAGGGCAGATCAGCGTGGTAGAGCATGACGCCGAGGACCGCCAGAGCACGGATGCCATCGAGGCCGGGGAGGTAGCCCATCTCCCCGGATCGGCGCCCCTTGTCGAGGTTCCAGGGCACGGATGAGCGCGTAGCGGTATGACTACTCGCCACGGACCCTCCTCGGTGACCACGGGGTGATGGTCGTCGCACGGATGAACCCGTGGGACGGCCCGGGTGGCCGGCGGGTTCCGCCCTATCGTACGTCTAGGCCGGGGGTCTATGCATCGGCGAAACGCGTGATCTTGGGCAGGAGCGAGGCCCTTTTCTCCGGGTCGCTCACGCCGAGTCCGGCCTCGGGCGCCAGGCACAGGACCCCCACCTTGCCCTGGTGCGCGTTGTGGTGGACCTCCAGGGTGGCTTCGCCGACATCCTCGAGGGCGAAGGTCTTGGACAGGGTCGGCTGGATGAGGCCCCGGTCGATGAGTCGGTTGGCTTCGTAGGCCTCGCGGTAGTTGGCGAAGTGGGAGCCGACGATCCGCTTGAGGTTCATCCAGAGATAGCGGTTGTCGTATTCGTGCATGTAGCCCGAGGTGGAGGCGCAGGTCACGACGGTGCCACCCTTGCGGGTGACGTAGATGCTGGCGCCGAAGGTCTCGCGGCCAGGGTGCTCGAAGACGATGTCGACGTCGTCTCCGCCGGTGAGCTCGCGGATCCGGCTGCCGAACCGCTTCCACTCCTTGGGGTCCTGGGTGGTGTCGTCCTTCCAGAATTTATAGCCCTCAGCCTTGCGATCGATGATGAGCTCTGCGCCCATGGAGCGACACAGTTCGGCTTTCTCCGGGCTGGACACGACGCACACGGGAATCGCGCCGCCGTTGACCGCGTATTGCGTGGCGTAGGAACCCAGACCGCCGGAGGCACCCCAGATGAGGACGACATCACCCTGCTTCATGCCGCCGCCGTTC
>CAZVCZ010000130.1:0-3198 GCA_964626275.1 uncultured Bifidobacteriaceae bacterium
CAGTCGATCGGGTCCGCACCGATCTCCATCAATGCTGCATTCGCTCGCGAGAGCGGACGTGAACCGAAAGCGCAACGGCCGACCGAGGAGATCTTCGACCGGCAATCCACATACGCGGCCGAGCCGCTAATCTCAACCGTCATGCGGGTGCTGCGGAATATCGGTTTGGTCTTTCTCGTCATCATCGTTGCTATTGCCGCGACAGTGACGATCTGGGGAGCGATCACGCAGCTGCGCATCGACGCCCAACAGCGCTCGATCGAATCCTTCTACGTCCCACCGGCGACAATCACGGGTTCTCCGGGCGACTTAATCCGTACCGAGGAGATGACGGACGTCGAGGTCGAGGGCGGCAGTGTCCATCGCATTCTCTACGTCTCCGAGCGCCCGAGTGGTGATCTCGCCGTGTCAGGCGGCATGGTGTTCATCCCTGACGCACCCGCGCCACCCGAGGGCCGCAAGGTCGTGGGCTGGGCTCATGGAACGCTCGGGATGGGGCCGCAGTGCGCGCCATCACGTTCGGCTACTCCACTCAACGACATGACCGGCTGGATCGAACAGATGATGGGGCTCGGCTGGGTAGTCGCAGCCACGGATTACACCGGCCTCGGAACGCCAGGGCCGGAGGAGTATCTCGTCGCGCAGGCAGAGGTCAGCGACGTGGTGAATTCCATTCGCGCGGCGAAGCAACTTCCCGGATCACAGATGAGCAATGACTACGTCGTGTGGGGCCATTCCCAGGGTGGGCATTCATCACTGTGGAGTGGGCACCTCGCTGCCGACTATGCCCCTGAGTTGAATCTGCTCGGAGTTGCGGCCGCGGCACCTGCGGGTGAGCTCGGTTTGATCCTCGATGCACAGTGGACCGGTCCCATCGCCTGGGCCATCGGCCCGGAGGCGGTCATCGGGTGGCGTGCCCTCGATCCCGATCTCCCGCTCGAGCCATTACTCACCGCCCGAGCCGAATCGATCTATCCCGATATCGCGGAGGAATGCATCGCCGCTGCTGCACTCGATGCACTCGCTCGGAACAGTCTGGGACAGGCGTTCTTCGAATTCAGTCCCCTCGATGAACCAGCCTGGGCGGCGGTGATTGCCCAGCAAACACCCCCGGCGATGCCGGCCGATATGCCCGTGTTCCTCGCGCAGGGCACCGCCGACAACGTCGTTCTCGCGTGGCCGAACGCCGTGCTGCTCAACAACTGGTGCGCAGCCGGGTCGACGGTGTCGATGCTGTGGATGGGCGAGGTCACCCATGAGAAGGCAGCCATCACCGCCGGGCCGGAGGTCGTGTCCTGGATTGCGGATCGCTTCGAAGGAAAGGATGCGCCCCGGACCTGTGACTCCCCGATTCCCGTATCGATTCCTCCGGCCGGAGTTGCCGCGGAAGTGAACTGATGTCCCCGCCCACACGACGCGAGGCACTCCCCGATCGGCTTCGGGGTATCGCGTTATTGGGCATCGTCGTCGTCAACGTCGCCTTCCTCGGCATCAGCGCCGATGGCCCGACGCAAGAGTCGGCTCAAGGATTCGGGAACACTCTTGCGACCGCGGGCGTGTTCATCTTCGCCCAGGGCAAGTTCTATCTGCTGTTCTCGTTCCTGTTCGGCTATAGCGCCTCCTTCATCCTTCGAGATCAGACGCCGGCGAATCGGAGTCGCTATCTCCGACGCATGATCGGGCTGTTCCTCTTCGGTCTCGCGCATGCCGTGTTCTTCTTTGTCGGCGACATCCTCATCACATACTCGATCCTCGGTTTGCTGCTGTTCTTTGTGTCGCGCTCCTCCGACGATGTCCTGCGCGCGCTGACCATCGCCTCGGTCGCGGTGTCGGTGTTCCTCGTTCTGGCACTCAGCGCGCTTACGGCTGCATTTCCCACCGAGGGTTCCGCCCTGCCTGATCTGCAGTCGGCATTGGCAAACGGAACTTTCCTCGAGGCGTCTCTCGCTCGTCTCGAAGCACTTCCCGCGGTGCTGTTCAGCGTCTTCCTCCTGCAGGGACCGATGGCCTTCGCCGCGTTCCTCCTCGGATTGCAGGCATCTCGACGCCGTTTGCTCGCAGACCCGCAGGCGGACGTCGAATTGTGGAGTCGGCTGGCGATCTGGGGCTGGGGAATTGGGCTGCCGCTGCAGATCATCGCCGGACTCCTACAGACCCAGGCGGTCGTGGACGGGAATCCGTATTCCCTCGGTGGCGCAGCCGGACTCGCGCTCGGCATCACGACAGCGCCGATCCTCACCGCGGGCTATGTCGGCAGTATCGCGCTGCTCCTCGCGCGGCGACCTAAGGCTCTCGGCTTCCTTGCACCTGCCGGCCGCATGTCGCTTACCGTGTACATCGGGGAGTCCGTGATCCTCTCCCTGGTGTTCTGTGCCTATGGCCTGGGCTACTTCGGCGAGTGGGGAGCGCTCGCGGTTGTGGCGACAGCGATTGCCTCGTGGGTCGTCCTCTCGATCCTTGCCTGGCTTTGGATGAAGCGGTTCACCAGGGGACCACTGGAGAAGGTCCTCGGCGTGATCACCGGCCCACGTCGATGAACTACTGCCCGGCCATATCGACGAAGCGGGAGTAGTGACCCTGGAATGCGACAGTGATCGTCGAGGTCGGGCCGTTGCGGTGCTTGGCCACGATGAAGTCCGCCTCGCCTGCGCGAGGTGATTCTCGCTCGTAGGCATCCTCGCGGTGCAACAGGATCACCATGTCCGCATCCTGCTCGAGCGAGCCCGATTCACGAAGGTCGGCGAGCATCGGTCGCTTGTCGGTGCGCTGCTCGGGGCCGCGGTTCAACTGGCTGATCGCGATGACCGGCACATCGAGTTCCTTGGCCAGCAGCTTCAAGGAGCGTGAGAACTCGCTCACCTCCTGCTGGCGGCTTTCCACTCGTTTGCCGCTGGTCATCAGCTGCATGTAGTCGACGATCACCAGGCGCAGGTCGTGGCGCTGCTTCAAGCGCCGACACTTGGCCCGGATTTCCATCATGGTGAGGTTCGGGGAGTCGTCGATGAACAGTGGCGCATCGCTGACCGTACCCATCTTCGACGCCAACTTCGTCCAGTCAGCATCGGACATCGAACCCGAACGCATGTGGTGCAGCGCCACCTGGGCTTCTGCGGACAGCAGGCGCATGATGATCTCGTTGCGGCTCATCTCCAGGGAGAAGATGCAGCTGGTGAGGTTGTTCTTGATGCTCGCCGACCG
>CAZVCZ010000131.1:0-3168 GCA_964626275.1 uncultured Bifidobacteriaceae bacterium
TTCGGTGGCGATACCGCCGTGCTCATCCAGATCAGCCGCGCACATCGGACAGAATCGCGGCCGGTCGAGCAGATGAGCCTCGGCATCGGGCATGAACCACGAGCCCTCCGGCGGCAACCGGTGGGGGTCCGGGGGCATCTCCGACAGCCGATGATGGGCCGAGTGGGTCGAGACGGACTTCTCAGGCACCGGCGCCGGCCTTCTCACGACTCGCCCAGGCGTTCGCGTGCAGATCGAGCAGCTCCTGCTTGATCGGGCTGTAGCGCATCGAGCCCCCGGTGATCCACGCCTCGGCGAACTCCCGCTCGGCCCCGAACTTGTCCTTCTCGCAGGGCAGGTCGATCCGGTCGTGCGGTTCGCGCACGGTGCAGATCGGATCCTCGCCGTTGGCCACCTTCTTCATGTTCTCCTTGAACATCTTGCGCAGCATCGCCACCCCGGCGTCGGATCGGCCGAGGTGCTCCTGGGAACGATCGGTGATCGGCCCCTGAGACACCCACGCCATCACGTCTTGGCCCTCGATGTAGTCGGTGATGAAGCGGCCTTCCTCGTCCTTCCACAGGTACTCGTAGAAGACGGGACGCTCCTGCTCCGGAAGAACAGCACCTTTCGGAGCGTGGTTGGAGTAGAACAGCTTCCAGGTCGTTGTGTCATCAATCGGCACGCGGATCTGCATCTGGTCGATGCCGGCGCCGCCGACGCGCATGAAGTACGGGAACACGAGGGGGTGGCCGATTTTCCAGTCGTCGCCTTCCTCGGTTCCACCCTCAAGGACGCGCCGCTTGAGAATCCCCCACTCCATCTCATCGAAGCCGGTCTTCATGTGCTTCTTCTGGAACGCCTTCGGGGCGTCGAATCCCTCGGTCTCTCCGAGGAACTGGAAGTACTGGCCGTGCAGCCACTCCACGTGGTGGGGATCGACGGAGTTCTCCATGATCTGCAGCCAGTTGCACGGCAGCGTGGCATAGCCGCAGTCCTTGACTCCGTCCATGACGAACACATCGAATCGAGGAAGCTCGGGAGCGGGGTCAGGACCGACGTACACCCAGATCATGCCGCCCATCGGCTGGGCCTTTCCCGCCTTCTGCTTCACCCGATCCCGGAAGTTCTGGTTATCGGCCTCCGCCGGCTGCTCGAGGCAGTTGCCCTCGAAGTCCCACTTCCAGCCGTGGTAGCCGCAGCGGATGCCGTCCTCGTGCACGACGCCATAGGTCAACGAGGCGCGGCGGTGCGGGCACGCCTCGGCGACGATTCCGTAGCGGCCCCCCTTCGGTGTCTTGAACAGCGTCCAGTTCTCGCCGAGCAGCCGAACCGTCTTGGTCGGCACGGTGTCGAAGTCCTCTTCGAAGGCGATGGGATACCAGTACCGGCGGAGCAGTTCCCCCATCGGCGAACCCGGCCCGACGTGGGTGAGTTCCTCATTCTGTTCGACGGTCAGCATCTGCGGTGTCCTTTCCGAAGGCCGTGCTGAGGGCGAAAGCCGCTGTGTTAGAGGATGAGGGAGGTTCCTGCGAGCGACAAGGGTCGTGTCCCGCCCGCAGGAACCCCTCGAGGAATTCGGGACTTTCGTCCCCGGGGTCGTTCTCGGTCAGTCGAGGACCGTGACCACCCCTTGGGAGCCATCCACGCGGATGCGCTGACCGGTGGTGATCTTGTCGGTGGCGAAGCCGGTGCCGGTCACGGCGGGGAGGCCGTATTCGCGGCAGACGATGGCGGCGTGGCTCATCATGCCGCCGGTATCGGTGACCGTGGCCTGGATCTTGCCGAAGATCGGTGCCCAGCTCGGTGCCGTGAGCGGGGCCACGAGAATCTCGCCCTCCTGCACCTCGCTGATCTGATCCGGGCTGAAGATGACCCGGGCCGGGCCCTCGACGAGACCGGGCGATGCGGCCATCCCGCGCAACTCGCCCTCCACGGCGTCGCCGCCACCCAACCAGGCGCTGACACTGTCGGAGGTGATGCCCCACAGCATGACGGTGAAAGGCTCAGTGATGACCTCCGGCGGCTCGCCGAGTGCGGGAGTCGGCTTCCACTTCGCGAGAGCCTCGCAGATCCGCTTGCGCTCGGCGATCTTCGGCGGCCAGTATGCCGGGCCCGCCGGCGGCTCCGGCGTCGCCCAGGAGTTGTAGTAGTCCCACAGCGCCTCTTCCACCTCGGTGCGCTTGAGGTAGAAGATGTCGTCGGCGTCGGCCCAGAAACCCTCTTTCACGAAGGTAGCGCCGAGCTGCCGCATCTTGCGCCAGATCACCGAATGGCTCCAGTGCTCGACATAGAAGTTGTGATTCTCAACGTACGGGAACACGGTGCGCGCCAAGCCGAGCTTTCCTTCGAACTGCTCGCGATCCTCTGCGCTTGACAGCAGTTCGGAGTATTCCGCGACCACTCGATCTCGCTCAGCGCGAATCGCTTCGATCGGGCGATTGAGATCCTCGCCAGAGCGCACCTTGTCGATGTAGTTGCGAATGAACTCGAAGGGCACCTCAACGTTCTCGATCCAGATCTTGTCGTGGTGATAGAAACCCGACCCGGTAGAGAAGTTGAACCACGGCTCCGCGGACTCCTCGAACGAGGCGATCCAAGCCTGACCCTCCCCGGTGCCCTTGAGGATCTGGCAGGTCGCTTCCACATCGCCGGCCGAGAACGCATCGGCGACACCGGAATCGACGGCCTTGCGAGCGAGTCGCTTGAGCTCGTCATCGGGACGGAATAGATCGACGTCGACGCCCGCCACCATCTTCGCGATGGCCTGATCGGGGATGCTCGGGAAGACGGTCTTGCAGAACATGAAGAAATCGAGATAGGCGGCGTAGCCGAGGTTGAGGAACTCGAAGTGGTAGTTCCACAGCTTCAAGCCCAGGCTCACCAGCCGCAGGTAGTTGTCCTGGAGGACGTATCCGGATCCCAGACCAGAACCTGACTTCACGACTGCATCGGCATCCTCGACATCCGGCAGAGGCTCGAACTCAAGGGCTTCCAGTTCGCCCACGAGTTCACGGATCTTGACCATCCAGTTGTCGTAGAGGTCGTTCCAGTTCATGAAGTAGTGACCGGCGCGGTCGGTGAAGTTCGCGACCCGTTCCTCGATGGTGGCCGGATCCGCGGGGACCGGGGACAGGTATCCGTAGCCGTTCAGGATGCGATAAGCGATCCCGTTCGCCGGGGGCACCT
>CAZVCZ010000132.1:0-3127 GCA_964626275.1 uncultured Bifidobacteriaceae bacterium
CTCGACCTCTCACGCCACACCCACCTCGATGGTGATGATTCGACCTGGCCGCTGGAGATCGCACTCGCGGATTGGATCGCCGACAACTGGCGGACGAAGGACAACGGCATCTGGGAGGTGCGCGGAGGCGCGCAGGATTTCACCTACTCGAAGGTGATGTCATGGGTCGCGCTGGATAGGGCGGCGAAGCATGCCGAATCGATCGGTGATGACGAGCGTGCGGCGCGCTGGCGTGCGGTGGCGGATGTGATCCACGCCGAAACATGTGAGAAGGGGTATGACGCGGGGGTCGGCTCGTTCGTGCAGTCATTCACGTCGCCGGTGCTGGATGCGAGCACACTGCAGATCCCGCTCGTCGGCTTTCTTCCGCCTGATGATGCGCGGGTGGTGAGCATGGTCGAGACGATCGAGCGGGATCTGACCCGAGATGGATTCGTGTTGAGGTATCACACCGACACGTCCGGGGACGGGCTGTCCGGGGACGAAGGATCGTTCCTGCTGTGTTCGTTCTGGCTGGTGACCGCGATGGCGATGAGTGGGCGCCGTGATGATGCGGTCACCTTGTTCGAGCGGCTGCTGGGATTGTGCAATGACGTCGGTCTGCTTGCGGAGGAGTACGACCCGCATGCCGGGCGGTTCCTGGGGAACTTCCCGCAGGCGTTCAGCCATGTGGGCTTGGTTCAGGCTGCCCTAGCCCTGGCTATCCACGACTGAGAGTCCGAGCCCTTCTCCACAGATAACCAGCCGGGCATGGCTCAGATTGATCCTCATCTCAACTATGCCCTGACATCAGGGAGGCACTCGCGTGGTCGACTCTGCAGAGTGAACTCCTAAATAGGTATAGCAATTATATGTTGCGGGTCACTCATGGACATCGAGTTCGACGAAGCGAAGAGTGCGCTCAAACTCCGTGCTCGACGTTCGGAGGTGCGGATGTATGAAGGCTCGTGATTTCGACAAGGAATTCGACGAGGGTGAAGATGTGGCGGATCATCTTGACCTGTCGAGTTCAATCCGTCCGAACCGGGACGTAAAGCGGGTCAACGTTGATTTCCCTGTGTGGATGGTGAGTGCCCTCGATATCGAGGCGCAGCGCATCGGTGTGACTCGTCAGTCGGTGATCAAGATGTGGATTGCGGAGCGTCTGGACGAGGCGCCCGAGCAGGTTACGGGCGGGGGGAGGTGAGGGCGTAGCTCGCGACCGCGGTGGTGGCGGCAACACCGAGCACGCTCGGCCACGCGCCCACCTTCTTCGCTAATGGATGGGACGCACCGAAGGCGCCCATCATGATGCCGAGCGAGGCCAGTGCGGGCGCCGGACCTGCCATCCGCCACCACGACACCGTGCACACGGTCGCGCCTGCACCGAGAACGGCACCGCCGAGTTCACGCTTCTTGGTCGTCCGGGCGACGTAGTAGCCGCCGATCAGGCTGCCGGCGGCTAAGGCTGCTGTGAGTGCTCGCATACTGACGACACTAACCCGTGGCGATCGAGTCGACCACATGAGCGGCGACAGCGAGGGCTGACGTCCACGCCGGGGAGACGGCGTTGAGCACATGGGTCGAACGCTCTCCAGGCAGTACCACGAAGTCCATCTCGAGGCGACGTTGTTCGACGTCGAACAACTGCGCGCGCACACCCGGCTTGCCGCGAGTGGTGAAGTCCGCCTCCTGCACGCTGGGGACGAGCCGCGCGGCTTGTTGGGCGAGAACGCGTCGGGAGTATTTGGGCATCTCCGAACGGATGAGACCGAGAGTGTCGTGATGCGGGCTGGTGAGGAACCTGGGGTATGTCCGGGCGATATCGAAGGCATCGCTGGGAGTGAACCCGCGTGTTCCGCCGTAGTCCTCCCGCCACAGCGCCGGGATCGCGGTCGGGCCGATCTTCGCGAGACCACCGACGGTGACGGTGAGGTGCACGCCCAGGAACGGATTGCGTGGATCGGGAACCGGATAGACGTGGCGCTGCAGTCGACCGGGCTCCCAGTTGCCGTAGAGGTACAGGCCCTTGAACGGCAGCATGCGGTAGTTGGTGCCAACGCCGAACCAGCGCGCGACACGGTCGGCCTGCAGCCCGGCGGCGTTGATGAGGTGGCCGATCGCGTAGGTGGTCCGTGGCGTCCGAATCCAGCCGGGGCCGGCTGATGTCACCGCTTCGCCGAGGTGAACCTCGCCCCCGCGCTCGCGGACACGGTCGGCGAGGGCCTCGACGACGGCGACGGGATCGGCGACCCCTGTCGTCGGGGACCACAGGGCAGCGCCGTGCGTGCGCGCGAGCGGCTCGAGCTCGGCCAACTGAGACTCATCGATCAACTCGACGTCGACACCATTGGCCTGGCCGCGTTCGTGCAACTCATGCAGCGCGGGAAGCTCATCCTCGGATTTCGTGACGACGACCTTGCCGGGGTCGTGGACCTCGACCCCTCGTTCTGCGCAGAACTCGCGCAGCATGCGGTTGCCATCGCGGGTGAGGCGGGCCTTCAAGGAATCGGGGGCGTAGTAGAACCCGGCGTGCAGGACACCGGAGTTGCGTCCAGATGCGTGGGCTGCGAGGTGCGGTTCCTTGTCGAAGACCGCGACGCGATGTCTTGGGTTGCGCTCGAGCCAGGCATCGGCGAGAGCGAGGCCGACGATGCCTCCGCCCACGACGGCGAGATCGATGCCGCTTCCCATGGACAGTTAGCGTAGATGCCTGCCCTGTAGGGATGGCGGACGCGCGCAGGCTGGACAGTTCACTTTCGGGGCGTACACTCACGCGGATTCTGCTTCGGGAGGTGAGTGATGGAGGCCGTGGAACGTTCGGTGGTGTGTGGGAATCGCACGATCTTCACTCGCTCGATTCAGGGTGACGGTGCGCCGGTGCTCCTCCTTCACGGAGTTGGTGCGAGCCACACGACCTGGATGGAGGTGCCCAACCTGCTGCATGCGGTGGGCATCGGATCGGTCGCCCTCGACCTCCCGGGCCATGGTGATTCGAGTAAGACGGAGGACCACTACACGATCAGTTCCTTCGCCGACGCGGTGATCGACACAATGGACGGACTCGGCATCAAAAGGGTGCATCTCGTCGGACATTCCCTTGGTGGAGGTGTCGCGCTCCAGTTGGTGCACCTGTGGCCCGAACGTT
>CAZVCZ010000133.1:0-3085 GCA_964626275.1 uncultured Bifidobacteriaceae bacterium
ACTCAACTCCGCAACTCCTTAGGGGCGAAAAAGTGCTGATAGTTGCGGAGTTTGGTTAGAAGTCGCCGGCTTTGCGGCGGTAGCGCTCCAGCACCTCGGTGATCGTGGCAACGTCGTGCGGCGCGAGTCCGGGATCGGCAAACACATTGGTGTTGAGGTCGGTGGTCGCGGCACGGGCCACCTCCCGTCCCTCATCGGTGATCGCCACGAGCGTCGCGCGCCGATCGCTGGGATGCGGTTCGCGGCGCACGAGCCCGGCCGACTCCAACCGATCCACCGCGTTCGTCACGCTCGTGGGATGCACCTGCAGCCGCGACCCGATCACGCTCATCGGCAGCGAACCACGGGAGGAGAACTCCAGCAGCATGAGCACCTCATAGCGCGCGAAGGTGATGCCGTGGGGCTTGAGTGCGCCCTCGGCCCGAGCAAGGGCGATCTGGTGAGCGCGCATGAGCGAGGTGATCGCTGCCATGCCCGGCGCGGCGTCCGCCCAGCCATGCTCACGCCACTGCCGGGTCGCCTCGGCAATGGGGTCACCAGATCCTTGCGTCACGGCGCCCATCCTGTCAGGCATCGGGAATGAATCCGGACTCAGTCCGGGGTGCTGACGGCGATGTCGCACAGGGAGTTCGCGGATGCGGCGAGTTTCCGATCAGCGGTCACCAGGGGAGCGGGAATCCCCATGGCGAGGGCGACATACACCGCGTCGTAGGCACTGATGGAACCGTGAAGAGCGAGAGCAGCTTCGAGAAGTTCATTGCTCGGATGGAGGATGAGCCCGAAGTCTCGATAGTCCTGCAGGGCCGCCTGAGCCCGGTGCGGCGAACAGGCCTGCGTCAGCATCAATCGGCGGAGCACCGAGGTGAGTTTGACGCCGATGATGTCCGGGACGTGCCAGTGGATTCGCTCATCGGCCAGCCATGCGTCCACTCGCACATCCAGCGGTCGCTGTAGTAGCAGGTCCACCAGCGTGGATGCGTCGAGAACTCGATGCTCGTTCACGTCCGCTCGGCGCGCTCGCGTGAAACCAACTCCACGCTTGATATGTCGGTCCTGACAGGTTCGCGCGACCGGATGCGCATCAGGATCTCCGCCCGGGTCGGCCTGTCGGCTTCTCGGGCGAGGACACTGAGGGCGTAGTCGGACAGGGATCGACCCTCAGCGGCAGCCCGCGCCTTGAGAATCCGGCTGATCTCATCGGGCACGTTTCGAATCTGGAGCGTGGACATGCGAATAGCATAATGAACATGCATTCTGCATGCACTGTGCCGGTTGACCTAAGATAATTGGACATCCTACTATTTCCGCATGAGCCAGGATCTGCACGTGCCGGTGAACCCGGTCCGCTTCGTCACCGCGGCGAGCCTCTTCGACGGCCATGACGCCGCCATCAACGTCATGCGCCGACTGCTGCAGTCGCAGGGCGCGGAGGTCGTCCATCTCGGGCATGACCGCAGCGTCGCCGATGTCGTCACCGCGGTGATCCAGGAGGACGCCCAGGGCGTGGCGGTGTCGAGTTATCAGGGCGGACATACCGAGTACTTCACCTACCTGCGCGAACAACTCGATGCGCAGGGCGCGTCGCATGTGCGGATCTATGGCGGCGGGGGCGGGGTCATTGTTCCCGACGAGATCGCGGCGCTCGCCGAACTCGGTGTCCGAATCTTCTCGCCCGCCGATGGCCAGCGCCTAGGTCTGCCCGGAATGATCAACGAACTCATCCGCGACTGCGATGTCGACCTCGCTGACACCGCCTGCGATGTCGACGCGCTCATCGCCGGGTCGCCGGCGGAACTCGCGCGAGCCATCACGATCCTGGAGTCCGGCAAGAACGATGCTCTCGCGTCATCTCTGCGTGCGGCTGCGGCCTCTCGCACCGCGCCGATCCTCGGCATCACGGGAACCGGTGGCTCGGGCAAGTCGAGCCTGACTGATGAACTCGTCCGTCGATTCCGACGCGATAGTGAGGACAAGCTGCGGATCGCCGTCATCGCTGTCGACCCCACGCGTCGACGTGGAGGCGGGGCGCTGCTCGGAGACCGAATCCGGATGAACACCATCGACCCGGACACCGTCTACTTCCGCTCGCTGGCCACACGTGACTCCGGTGGTGCGCTGCCGGCGTCCATCGACGATGTCACCACCGCATGCCGCGCGGCAGGATACGACCTCGTGATCGTCGAGACCCCTGGCATGGGGCAGGGGGATTCGGGGATCATCGGTCACTGCGATGTTGCGCTCTACGTCATGACACCGGAATTCGGAGCAGCGTCGCAGCTCGAGAAGATCGACATGCTCGACTTCGCCGATGTCGTCGCGATCAACAAATTCGAGCGCCGGGGAGCAGAGGATGCCCGACGCGATGTGGCACGACAGTTGGTGCGCAACCGTGAGGCCTTTGGAACCGACTGGGAGGACATGCCCGTCTTCGGCACGTCAGCGGCCAGATTCAACGACGATGGTGTGACGGCGCTGTATGGGCACCTGAAGGATCTGCTGCACGACAAGGGACTCGCCGATTTCACCAGTGTGCTGCCTGCGAGTGAGGTCAAGGTGTCGACCGGTCTCACCGGAGCGCTCCCACGTGAGCGGGAGCGGTACCTCGCGGAGGTCGCCTCGACCGTGCGCGGCTACCACGCGCGCACCGATGGGCAGGTGGAGGTGGTGCGCCGCCGCGCTGCGTTTGCCACCACTCAGCAGGAGTTGGCCGAGAGCGGTGTTGAGACCGAAGCAGTGGCCGCCCTCGCGGCTCAGGCTGACGCACAGGTCTTGCCCGAGGTGCGCGAACAACTCGAGGGTTGGCCGGCGGTGCGCGAGGCATACTCCGGCGAGGAGTTCACCTATGTGGTGCGGGGTAGGGAATTCCAGACCCCCCTGACGCGACGGACCCTGTCGGGGAATGAGGTCCGACGGGTGGCGTTGCCGCCGGATGACGAGCCCGGCGCACTTGTTCGTTTCCTGCGCTCGGAGAATCTGCCCGGTTACTTCCCTTTCACAGCTGGGGTGTTCCCCTTCAAGCGCAGCGGCGAGGCGCCAGCCCGCATGTTCGCGGGTGAGGGCGATCCCTCGCGAACGAACCGTCGAT
>CAZVCZ010000134.1:0-3083 GCA_964626275.1 uncultured Bifidobacteriaceae bacterium
GTAGTTCGTGAACTGAACGGGGAAGTCCAGATCGGCGTCCTTGACCATGGCGATCACCGACTGCAGGTCGTCTCGGCTGGAACTCGACACCCGCAGTTCTTCGCCTTGTACCTGCACCTTGATCTTCTTGGGTCCCTCGTCCCGGATCAGTTTGGCCAACTTCTTCGCCTGCTCCTGATTGATGCCGGCCTTGAGGGCGCAGGTGATCTTGTGCACCTTCCCGGAGACCCGTGGCTCGCCTGCCTCGAGGGCCTTGAGGCTGATGCCACGCTTGACGAGCTTGTCCTTGAACACCTCGAGGGCCGCCTTGACCCGATCCTCGGTCTCGGCTTCGATCTCCACGCCCATCTCGCCGGACCAGCTGATCGATGCGCCGGTGTTTTTGAAGTCGAACCGCTGGGCGAGCTCCTTCGCAGCCTGCTGCAGGGCGTTATCGACCTCTTGGCGGTCGACCTCGGACACGATGTCGAAACTGTTATCGGCCATGGCGCCCATTGTGCACGCCTCGGCTCAGGTGTGGGCCGAGGGCCGTCATGTGCACCAGGTTTCGGGCTTGTACAGTAGGCGGGCCCGCGAGAGCGGGCGCGGCAGGTTGCCCGAGCGGCCAATGGGAGCGGACTGTAAATCCGTCGGCTTACGCCTACGCAGGTTCGAATCCTGCACCTGCCACCACCGTCGGGTGACTGAGTTGACGTATCCGCGAGGGGATGACGATGGATTTCGCTGAGGACCCACGGACCGCGGAGCTGCGACAGACTCTCGAACAGTTCCTGCGTGATCGGATCGAACCCGCCGAACCCGTCTTTTCCGAGCAGCTCGGCGAACTCGACGATCCCTGGGCCTGGAGCCGCGTCCCGGTGCTCAAGGACCTGCAGGAGGAGGCCCGCTCCCTCGGTCTGTGGAATGCCTTCCTCCCGGGTAAGGGGGGTGCGGGTCTCACCAATCTGCAGTACGCGACCCTCGCCGAACTCACCGGTCGCAGCATCCACCTTGCGCCCCCGGCGTTGAACTGCGCTGCCCCCGACACCGGCAACATGGAGGTCCTCAACGACTTCGGAACCCCCGAGCAGAAGGAGCAATGGCTCGAGCCGCTGCTGAACTTCAAGATTCGCTCCGGGTTCGCGATGACCGAGCCGGCGGTCGCCTCCTCCGATGCCACCAACATCCAGACGTCGATCGTGCGGGATGGCGACCACTACGTCATCAATGGCGTGAAGTGGTGGACCACGGGCGCGATGAATCCCGACTGCGCGATCTTCATTGTGATGGGCAAGACCGATCCCGATGCCCATCGACACCGTCAGCAAAGCCAGGTCCTCGTCCCGCGGGACACACCCGGATTGACCATCGAGCGCGGCACCACGGTGTTCGGCTACGACGATCGAAGCCACGGCGGTCACGGTGTCCTTCGATTCGAGGATGTGCGTGTCCCGGTCACCAACCTCATCGGTGAAGAGGGGGGCGGCTTCGCTATCGCGCAGGCCCGTCTCGGTCCCGGTCGCATCCATCACTGCATGCGCTCCATCGGTGTCGCCGAAGTCGCGATCGAGATGATGTGCGATCGTGCGTCCGAGCGGGTCGCCTTCGGACGCCCACTGGCCGAGCAGGGTGTGGTGCGCGAATGGATCGCGCAGTCGCGCGTTCGTCTGGAGCAACTGCGTTTGCTCGTGCTGAAGACGGCATGGTTGATGGACACCGTCGGCAATAAGGGTGCCCACTCCGAGATCCAGGCGATCAAGATCGCCACGCCCCGCACGGTGGAGTGGATCCTCGACAAGGCCATCCAGGTGCATGGTGGCGGTGGGGTCAGCGGGGACTTCCCGCTCGCCGAGGCGTTCGCCGGTATCCGCACGCTGCGCCTGGCCGATGGGCCCGACGAGGTGCACGAGGCGTCGCTGGCGAAGGCTGAACTACGCCGTCGGGCTGACGCTCAGAGATAGGTCACCCCGGTCAGGTCCTCACTGACCTCCCACAGCCGCTTCGCATCGAGCGGATCGCGCGCGGCTGCCGTCATTCCTACCTGCTTGGGATATCCGCGCTGCTCGCCTAACCCACCGGGGCCGATGTAGTCCCCGCTCGCCACGCCCCGGGAAGTCGCCGCGAAGAGTGTCGGCAGTGCGCCCATCTGTGGGCTCTGCGCGAGCACTCGATTTCCCAGGGAGGTGAGGAGTCCTTGAATCTTGCTTCCCGACATCTCGGGCCCGACCGACTGAAGATTCGTGGCAGCGTACCCAGGGTGTGCGGCCATAGCGCTCACGGGCAGGTCGGCGATGGTGAGGCGTCGAGCCAACTCACTGGTGAACAACAGGTTTGCCAATTTGCTCTGACCGTAGGCCCGCCAGGGGGAGTAGCGCTGCTCGCCCATGAGATCGTCGAAGTCCATGCGGCCCATGCGATGTGCCTGGGAGGACACATTCACGATCCGTGCAGAGGGAGCAAAGATATCGAGGAGTAGTCCGGTGAGTGCGAAGTGGCCGAGGTGGTTGGTGGCCAGTTGCATCTCGAAGCCATCGGAACTCTCGCGTCGGGGAATCGCCATGACCCCGGCGTTGTTGATCAGCAGGTCGAGTCGAGCAGACCCCCGTTCAGCGCTCCACCCTGCCGCGAACTCCCGCACGCTGGCAAGATCGGCGAGATCGAGCCGCTGCACGTCGACCTTCGCGTGGGGGCGGGCGGCCACGATGCGTTCGGCTGCCTCCTCACCTCGTGCGACGTCCCGGACGGCGAGGGTGACCTCAGCGCCATGATCTGCGAGTTGTTCGGCGGTGACGAAGCCGATGCCGGAGTTGGCCCCCGTGACGATCGCGGTGCGTCCAGCGAGGTCGGGGATGTCGGCTGCGGTCCAGCGGGGATTGGCCATGGTTCCTAGCCTGCCCCAGGAAGGAGGGTCCCGCGAGTGGCTGCCGTTCAGGGGAGTTATCCCGCGTCTGGCGACCAGAAGGGGGAGTGGGGCTGGCAATGATGAGGAAGGGGACGGGGCGGAGGGCAGTCCCCGACTGTGCTGGAGGGGGCCCCGGCGTGTAGTCTTCTCAGGCTTCACCGCCCCAATAGCTCAGTCGGTAGAGCGTCTCCATGGTAAGGAG
>CAZVCZ010000135.1:0-3052 GCA_964626275.1 uncultured Bifidobacteriaceae bacterium
ATGCAGGGGCTCACCGACCCCAGCAAGCTCTCCGAGATGGATCTGCCCGAGCCGCTGCGCGATGCCTTCCCCGGCGGCGTGCCCCCTGAGGCCATGGCGATGCTCGGCCCGCTCATGGGCATGGCGCAACAGCTGGGCGCGAGCATGTTCGGGATGCAGGTCGGCCAGGGACTCGGCGCGCTCGCGGCTGATGTCCTGTGCTCATCCGACATCGGCATCCCCCTCACCGAGGACCACGTTCCCACCCTCGTCCCGGCGAACCTCACCGCTTTCACCGAGGACCTCAGCATCGACGCCGATCAGGTCCGCTTGTTCATCGCGCTGCGCGAGGCGGCTCATCAGCGGCTCTTCGCCCATGTGCCCTGGCTGCGTGCGCGCCTGCTCGGCGCCATCGACGCCTACGCCCGCGGCATCCATCTGGACACCGATCGACTCCAGGAGGCGATGGGCGGACTGGACCCGACCGCCCTGAGCGATCCCGGCAAACTCAGCGAACTGCTGGGCGAGGATGCCTTCACACCCGCCGACACCCCCGAGCAGCAAGCGGCCCTCGCGCGGCTCGAAACCCTGCTCGCCCTCGTCGAGGGCTGGGTCGCCGATGTCGTGGACGAGGCGGCGGGGGCGCGACTCCCGGCGGCTGACGCGCTCGCGGAGACGATGCGCCGGCGTCGGGCCGCTGGTGGACCGGCGGAGAAGACCTTCGCCTCCCTGATCGGCTTGGAACTTCGTCCGCGATCCCTGCGCGAGGCGGCCGACGTGTGGCGGGGCCTGCGCGAGTCCGGGGGAACGACCGGTCGCGATGGGCTGTGGGCTCACCCCGACCTGTTGCCCACCCGGGATGACCTGGACGATCCGGCCTCCTTCCTCGCCCGTGGTGCGATGGATGCCGAATTGAGCGCGGAGCTCGACGCCCTCGGACGCAGCGAGGACACCGACGACTCCCCCGATGAGACCACGGAGTGAGCGGGCCCCTGCATGCAGATGCGACGAGCGTCCTCACGGTCTGGCAAGCCCCCGACGAGAGTCAGGAGTTGCTGCGACTGGACTACCTCGACCACCTCGACCGGCATGACGACGCGATGTGGCGCTCCTGCCGCGGTGGACACCTGACCTCCAGCGCCCTCATCATCGATCCGGCCGGTGAGCGGGTGCTGCTGACCCTGCATCCGACGGTGGGCCGCTGGCTGCAGACCGGCGGGCACTGCGAGCCGGCCGATGCCTCGCTGCTTGCTGCTGCTGAACGCGAGGCTCGCGAGGAGGGTGGGATTGCGGACCTTCGCATGCTGGGCGAACCCGTGCGTCTCGATCGACATCAGGTGACCTGCCGCGCAGCCGATGGCACCCGCACTGCCCTGGACCACCTCGATGTCCAGTGGTGCGCCCTGGCGCCTGCCGATGCAGAGCCGATCCGCAGCGCGGAATCCCTCGATTTGCGCTGGTGGCCATGGGATTCCCTGCCCAAGGACACCGACGCATCGGTGCGCGCCCTCGTCGCGGCCTCCCGGTCGCGCATTCTCGCCTGAAACTGATTTTCACCCACAGGCCGTGGATGGAAATTCCCCACGTCAGCGGCATCATCACCGCGCGGTCCAGACCAGTATCCCCACCGACATCCACGATCTATCCACGACCCACCGGTGGGTTTTCCCAAGGCTATGAACACCTTGTGCACAGGGCGGGAAATTCATTTCCGCAGATTCGTTGACCGACGACCGCGCCACCCCCTAACGTCCCTGCCTGGCCCCCGGGATAACGGGTGGATGCGGGTCAGGGGAAGGCACGCATCCATCGCGAGACCCGGGGGTTTCTCTCTGTCCGTCAGCGCCCGGTGAACCTCGGTTCGCGTCGCTCCTGCGCGGCCGCGAGACCTTCGGCGAGGTCGTAGGTGGCGAGGGTCACCGCCTGCACCACTCCCTCGGTGCGCAGTGCCTCGTCGAGGTCGCTGGGTGGGTGCATCAACGTCGCCCGGGTCAGCCGCGTCGCGACGGGGGCGCACCCGGCAATGCCGTGGGCGGTCGAGATCGCCTCCTGCACGAGACCATCGGTGTCCACCACCCGCGACACGATCCCGAGTCGGAGCATCTCCTCGGCATCGATGCGCCGTCCGGTCAGGAGCAGATCGCGGGCGGCGGGCAGGCCGACCGTCGCGGGGAGCAGATACGAGATACCCATACCCGGGTGGAGGCCCAGCTTCGTGAAGGGCACCGAGAACGCGGCCCCGGTTCCCGCGATCGCGATATCGCAGGCGAGCACGATCGCCGCGCCCGCGCCGACCGCCACGCCATTGACCGCCGCGATGCTCGGCACCGACAGTCCCCGCAACGACAGCCAGGTGGCATAGAAGGGCACCATGCGATCGCGCAGGTCGCTCACGCTCGCTCCCGGCTTCGCTCCGATCCACCCCAGGTCGCCGCCGGCGCAGAACGCCGAGCCGCTCCCGGTCAGCACGACTGCGCTGAGATCGCCCGTGCGGTCACGCTCGGTGAGGTGGTCCACGGCATGTCCCCAGGCCTCGGTCATGTCAGTGGTCATGGCATTGCGGCGCTGCGGATCGTGCAGCGTCACCATCGCCACTCCGCCCCCATGATCGGAGACGCGCACCTGCCCGGACGGTCCAAAATCGACATATGGGTACTTTTCGGACATGACACGCCTCCTTGGTGGGTGCGGGTGCGCGATTCGGCGCCTCGGCTGTCCTAGGGTGTCAGCGGGTCGTCAAGGACGGTCCCCCGGGTGGCCCACCCGGCTGCCCCGGCGAGAACACCCCGCCCGGGGGAGTTCGATGAGCGAACGGAAGGACGGCCATGGCCGAGTCATACACAGGTGAGGCGTACTGCGTGAAGTGCAAGGAGAAGCGCGAGTTCACCGGCAATGTCGAAGAGACCAACGGCCGGCGCTTCGCCAAGGGAATCTGCCCCGTCTGCGGCACCAAGGTGACCCGCATCCTGGGCAAGGCCTGATCAGCGCAGCACCACAGCACACAGCACGACTGACACGACAGCACGACTGACACGACAGCACGACTGACAAGCTCGACAGTCATCCGCACAGC
>CAZVCZ010000136.1:0-3051 GCA_964626275.1 uncultured Bifidobacteriaceae bacterium
GCCTCGGCCACTCCTCCTGAAGGCGGAGCAACCGCGGCCTGTGTGTTTTCTGTAAGCGCTTGCGGCAGTGTGCGGCACGCTTCTACACTCCGCGACTATGGCCATCACGATTCGCGATGTCGCCGACGCCGCCGGAGTCTCGACCGCGACGGTGTCTCGGGCACTGCGCGGACTGCCCCATGTCGATCCGCTGACCCGCGAGCGCGTCGAGCGGGTCGCGAAGGAGATGGACTACGTCGTCTCTCCGAGCGCCTCCCGCTTGGCGAGTGGACGCACCGGAACGATCGGTGTCATCGCCCCGTTCATCGCCCGCTGGTTCTTCTCCACCGTGCTGTCCGGGGTCGAGAGCGTGTTGCAGGCCAGCGATATCGACCTGCTGGTCTTCGAGGTCGGTGACCCGGCGACGCATTACCGGATCCCGCCCGAGCAGCGACTGCGTGGCCGGGTCGACGGACTGCTCGTGGTGTCGCTGCCCTCGGATGAGTCGGCTGTCGCACACCTGCTGTCCCTGGGAATGCCGGTAAGTCTCATCGGTTCGAGTGCCGCCGGTGTCCCGTCGGTCTCCATCGACGATGTGGCCGCCGGGCGGATCGCAACCCAGCACCTGATCAACATCGGGCATGAGCGAATCGCGATCATCTCCGGTCAGCCGAATCCGACGGGCTTCACACCCGCGGAGGATCGACGTCGGGGATATCAGGCAGCCCTCACTGAGGCGGGCCTCTCGGCCGGCGAGGAGCTCGAGGGCTATGGGTATTTCACCGTCGCCGGCGGCGAGCAGGCGATGACCGGACTGCTCGCACTCTCAAAGCCGCCGACCGCGGTGTTCGCAGCCTCCGACGAGATGGCCTTCGGGGCGATCCGGGCACTCCAGCGACACGGGATGCGTCCGGGTCACGATGTCGCGGTGATCGGGATCGATGGTCATGACCTGTCGGACCTGCTGGACCTGAGCACCGTCGTGCAGCCGGTGCGTGATCTGGGACGGATGGCCACCGAGGCCCTGCTCACCCAACTGCGATTGCCGGCCGCCGAACGCGGTCTCGTTGCGCAGGCGACGGCGGTGCCGACGTCCCTGGTCGTGCGTGGCTCGACCGTTCCCTCGCAAGGGATATTCGGGACCGGCAGTCGCCGCGCCTCAGCAGCAGTGCTGGGCTGACGCTTTCTTGCGCGAACTCAGACGCTGAGTCGCTCGCGCTCGCCGTCGGCGGCGAAGATGTAGGTGCGCACGGGGCGTACCCGCACGGTGTCCCCGATGCGCGTTCCGATCGAACCGGGTTCGCGCGCGATCAGGCTGACCGCCTGCCCGTCGATCTCCGGGGTGTCGCCATAGACATAGGCGTCGGCACCGAGTTCCTCGACCAGGCTGACCTTCATCTCCGCGCCCTCGTCGGAGATGTGCAGATCTTCGGGCCGGATGCCGAGGATGACGGTCTTGGCATCCCCGGCCTTGGCGAGCACGTCGCGCTCGATCGGCACGGTGTAGTCGCCGAGGCGCACTCCGCCGTCGACGATGGGAGCCTCGATGGTGTTCATCGACGGTGACCCGATGAAAGCTCCGACGAAGGCGTTCGCTGGTGACTCGTACAGTTCCCGCGGCGAGGCAACCTGTTGCAGCACACCGGCGCTCAAGACAGCGACACGGTCACCCATCGTCATCGCCTCGACCTGATCGTGGGTGACGTAGATGGTCGTGGTGCCGAGTCGCTTCTGCAGCGCAGCGATCTGAGTGCGGGTCGAGACACGCAGCTTCGCATCGAGATTGGACAGCGGCTCATCCATGAGGAACACCTCGGGTTCGCGCACGATCGCGCGGCCCATCGCAACGCGCTGGCGCTGACCACCCGAGAGCGCCTTCGGCTTGCGATCGAGGTATTCGGTGAGGTCGAGCAGAGCGGCCGCTTCCTTCACGCGTCGATCGATATCCGCCTTCCCGACCTTCTGGATCTTCAGCGCGAACGCCATGTTCTCGGCCACCGACATGTGGGGGTAGAGCGCGTAGTTCTGGAACACCATGGCGATGTCGCGGTCCTTGGCCGGGACACCGGTGACGTCGCGCTCGCCGATGTAGATACGACCCGACGAGATCGGCTCGAGGCCGGCGAGCATGCGCAGCGAGGTCGACTTGCCGCAGCCGGAGGGCCCCACGAGGACGAGGAACTCCCCCTGCGCGATGTCGAGGTCGAGGTGGCTGACCGCAGGCTGGGTGGTCCCGGGATAGACCAGGCTCACGTCTTCATAGGTGACTCGGCTGCTCATGCCCACCCCTCACGGTGCTCGTGGCTGGTGCCTTCGACGGATCGGGTCCTTGTCCCGGGTGTGCCGCGAGGTTATCGGTTCGTGACCGTGGGGGGAACCCTAAGGTTGCCAAATCGTAACCGATTACATGCCCGTGTTACATGTAAGCGTCTTGCCCTCGGCTGCAGAAGCGACGAGACTGCAAAGCGTTTACATCCTGCCGGGGGATCTGCCTGCCCGGGGGAGAGGCACACCATTGCTCAGGCAGACGAATGAGTTGAGGAGAAGGCATGACTGCACCCATGCGTCGCCGCGGGGTCGCGATCCTGGCCGGTGGAGCCGCCGCAGCACTGCTGCTGGCGGCCTGCGGTGGATCGGATGACTCCGGCGGTTCCGCCACGCCGACCCAGACCGGCGGCGAGACCACAAGCGCGGCCCCCAGCCCGACCGGCGATGTGCCGGCTGGCTGCGAGCCCTACGCCGAGTACCTCGGAAACGAGGGCTCGTCGGTCACCATCTTCACGTCGATCCTGCCCCCCGAGCAGCAGTTGTTCGAGGAGTCCTGGGCGAAGTTCGAAGAGTGCACCGGCATCGACATCGTCTACGAGGCCAGCGACCAGTTCGAGGCGCAGCTGCCCACCCGTATCGCCGGTGGCAACGCCCCCGACATCGCCTTCATCCCGCAGCCGGGTCTGCTCGCGACCCTCGTCGAGCGCGGTGGCCCCGTGGCTGCTCCCGCAGCGACCGCGGCCAATGTGGATGAGTACTTCAACCCGGCCTGGAAGGCCTACGGCACCGTGGACGGCACCTTCT
>CAZVCZ010000137.1:0-3033 GCA_964626275.1 uncultured Bifidobacteriaceae bacterium
GCCGAGTGCCTCGGCAGTGTCGTCCTCAGTGACGGTGAAGGTCGTGCGCGTCTTGTTCACGTGGGGCGTTGTCCGATCTGGTGGGGCTGTTCAGGAGCGGTGGTCGATGACCGCGATGAGATCCCCCTCGTGGATGACATCCCCGGGGGCCACGGCGATCTCGGCCACGACACCGGAGATCTCGGTCAGCACCGGGATCTCCATCTTCATGGATTCCAGGATGACCAGTGTGGCGCCAGCGTCGACCTGCTCCCCCGCCGTGATGAGAACGGTCTGCACACTGGCCACCATTTCCGCGCGCACTTCCAGGCGCGTGGGCAAGGTCGTCACGGACGAACGCTCAGGAGTTCGGGCGCTTGCCGTGGTTCGCACCGCTCTTCTTGCGGTCGCGCTTCTTACGAGCCCTCTTGCTCATGCCATCCTCCTCGGCCTTCCACGGCCCTGATCGGCGTGCGTCAATTCGGCGCCTATCGTGGCATACCCCCAGCTCCTGCCGTCGGCTACTCCCCCTCGGGCCGCGGCCGGCGGGTCACTGTCACCTGAGAGATGCTGATCGCGGTGATGATCCGCGAGCGCAGGCTCGGTGGAGCGACCGGCCTGGAGCATGAACGCTGGATCAACGCGCGCACGGACTGCTCGATCCTCACCCGGTGAGCACAGCCCGGGCATGCCTGAAGATGCGCGACGATGATTTCGCGGGACCCCTCCTCCGCCTCCCCATCGAGGTAGTCATGCACCGCCGCGAGCACGGCTCGACAGTCACGCGGATCGCTGATGGTCATGACCGATCCCCCGCCTCCGGCGCACCGGCGAATCCGCGCTCTGCTGCGTAGTCGGCCAGAGAGGTGCGCAGCAATGAGCGGCCTCGGTGAAGTCTCGACATCACCGTTCCCACAGGGGTGCCCATGATGTCGGCGATCTCCTTGTAGGAGAACCCTTCGACATCGGCGAGGTACACCGCGATACGAAAGTCCTCGGGGATCGCCGACAGTGCGTCGATCACGACATCGTCGGTGATGCGGTCGAGAGCCTCGGACTCCGCAGAACGCATCTCACCGGTGGTGAAGGGAGTCGTCTGCGCCAACTGCCAGTCCGCGAGTTCATCGGTCGGTGTCTGCAGTGGCTGGCGCTGACGCTTGCGGTAGGACGTGATGAACGTGTTCGTCATGATCCGATAGAGCCACGCTTTGAGATTCGTCCCCTCCGTGAAGGAGTCGAACTTGGCGAACGCCTTGACGAAGGTCTCCTGGACCAGGTCCTCGGCATCCGCCGGGTTGCGGGTCATGCGCAGCGCACCGCGATAGAGCTGATCGAGATAGGGCAGCGCGTCCCGCTCGAACCGCTCGGCGTCGGTGTCCTCGTCCATGACCGTCTCCATCGCTATCGAGGGTAACCCGGTCGGAAGGAGCGACGCGACGACTGGATCGTCGAGGAGGGGCGCCATAACCTTCTACAACTCGAGGGTCCCCTGCGTTATTCCGGAGCCCTCGTGGACGACGGGATTGAGCAGCTCCGGGGAGTTGTTCTGCGGACGATTCACCGCTCGGGAGACTTCGTGGATCGACCAATAGTCCTCGGGGCTCCAGGCGAGCGCCTCAGCGAGTACCGGAGCTCCCGGCGCCGCGGGGTCGAGCCACGGGTCGAATAACTCCGGCGGCAGCGCCACCGGACTGCGGTCGTGGATGGCCGAGATCGGCTCCTCGGAGGCCATGGTGAGGATCGTCGTCGACATCACCCAGGCGGCGGGATCGTCCTCCTCGGAGATCCGGGGATCGCGCCACCAGGCGAACAGCCCGGCCATCGCGAGGACGGAACCATCGGCGGGATGGAGGTAGTAGGGAACCTTCGGATCGCGCTGCCACTCATAGAAACCATCGGCGGGCACGATGCATCGACGTGTGGCGAATGAGGATCGGTAGGCGGGCTTCTCCGCGACCGTTTCCGACCGGGCATTGATCATTCGATTGCCGATCGAGGGATCCTTCGCCCAGGAGGGAATGAGACCCCAACGGGCGATGTCGAGGCATCGAACCCCGTCGTGATCTCGCACCACCGACACCTGCTGGGTCGGTGCGACGTTGTAGTTGGGGGGCAGCATCCGTTCGGGCAGCTCCTGGACTCCGAAGGCTGCCGCGACGCTGACCGGATCCCGCCCGGCGACGAATCGTCCGCACATGGAATCCAGGGTGCCCTATGGCAGGCACTACGCTCGAGGCCGATGCCCTCCACCGACGTGACCGCGACCTCGCCGGCCGATCCATGGTCGGCTCCCATGGCGCGGCGTCCGGTCGATGCGCACATCGCCATCCCCGGATCGAAGTCAGCGACCAACCGGGCGCTGATCCTCGCTGCCCTCTCCCAAGGGCCCTCGACGCTGCGCGGGGCGCTGGACGCCCGCGATACCCGCCTCATGGTGGAGGCGTTGCGCACGTTGGGGGCCACGCTCCTCGAGTCTCCCGCCGTGGGACATCCAGCAGCGGGCAACGTCGACTGGCACGTGACACCGATCGGCGATAGCGCCGATGGATCCCCCGCCGGCGAACGCTTCATCGACGTGGGGTTGGCCGGCACCGTGATGCGCTTCGTCCCTCCTGTCGCTGCCCTCACCGCTCATACCGTCGTTCTCGATGGCGATGAGCGAGCCCGCGAACGACCGCTCGGACCGATGCTCGATGCTTTGCGCGAATTGGGGGTCACCGTCACCGATCGCGATGGCCTGCTGCCCATCACCGTCACCGGGCGCGGCGGTGTTCCCGGGGGCGACGTGCGCATCGACGCCTCGGCGTCGAGTCAGTTCGTCAGCGGCCTCCTGCTGAGCGCAGCACGTTTCGACCGGGGCTTGCGGTTGACCCACATTGGAGCGCATCTTCCGAGTGCTCCGCACATCGAGATGACGATCGCGATGCTCACCGAGCATGGAGTCGCAGTGCGCCGCAGCGGATCTGCCGAGCACCCCACCTGGCACGTCGCACCCGCCACCATCGAGGCGCGCGATCGCACGATCGAACCGGATCTGTCCAACGCCGCGCCCTT
>CAZVCZ010000138.1:0-2923 GCA_964626275.1 uncultured Bifidobacteriaceae bacterium
CTCCAGGGCAACATCACCTCGATTGATGTCTCAGGCGTGATGGGTCGGGCGCCCAACACCACGGTCGTTGACGAGGAGGGCAACTACGAGCCCCTCACCATCTTGCTGATGGGCTCCGATAGCCGCGAGGGCCAACCCGATGCACGGTACGGCGATCCGGCCATCCACTCCAATGCCCGAGCCGACACGACGATCCTGCTGCATGTCGCCGCGGACCGGAGTTTCGCCACCGCGGTCAGCATCCCCCGCGACACCTGGGTGATGATCCCCGAATGCCCGCGCACCGGGAGCGGTGAGATGGCGGGCGGTTTCGAGGCCAAGTTCAACACTGCCTTCGAGATCGGTGGACCGGGCTGCACCATGAAGCTGGTCGAGCAGATGAGCGGACTGCAGATCGACCACTTCGCCGTCATCGACTTCATCGGCTTCACCAATGTCGTCGATGCACTTGGCGGAGTCGAGGTCTGCCTGACCGAATCGGTCAATGACCCCGACAGTGATCTCATCCTGCCCGCGGGGACGAGCACCGTCGATGGCGAGCAGGCCCTGGCCTTCGTCCGCGCCCGCAAGACCCTCTCCGACGGTTCGGACCTTTCGCGCATCAAACGCCAGCAGGCGTTCTTGTCCTCGATGATCCGAGAAGCCACCGATGCGCAGATCCTGCTGAATCCGGTGCGGCTGTATTCGGTCCTCGACGCAGCGACCTCCTCTCTCACCACCGATCCGGGCCTCGCGGACCGCAACGTCCTGCAGGAAGTCGCGCTGAGCCTGCGGGCGGTGCAGCCCAGCGACATCACGTTCCTCACGATGCCGTGGGTCGAGCGGGGCGACGGGGCGAACGTCGTGATGGACGATGGGCGAGCCGCCAAGGTGTGGGCGTCCATCGCCGATGATGTGCCCTGGAAGAAGCCGAAGAAGTCGGCGAGGGCCGACGGGGACTCGACCGACTCAGGGTCATCGGATGGCGACGCCCTCACCATCGCCCCGTCGGACATCACGCTGCTGGTTCTCAACGGCAGCGGGGTCGCTGGACGGGCCGGCGAGACCGCCGCAGCCCTGACCGGCGCTGGGTTCGCCATCTTCGGTGTGGACGACGCCGATCGACCCGACTATGCCGTCTCGGAGATTCGCTACGCCCCGGGTTCGCTCGATGCTGCTCGCACCGTGGCCGCAGCACTGCCCGGCGCCCAACTCGTCGAGGATGCGACCGCAGCGACCATCACCATCGTGCTTGGCCAGGACTTCGCCGGCGTGACCGACGTGACCGTGGCTCCCGCGCCGAGCCCGGAACCGCTGACGGATGAGGACGTGGATGCGGCTGCCGATGTCGTCGATGATGCGATCACCGATTCCACGACGGCCGACACCGTGCGCTGCGACTGATTTACCCAGCGGTCGATGAGGGGACCGTGAACACCGCAGCCCCCTTCTCGAAGTCGAACTGGCGCAGACTCATCTCGGGGAATAGTTGCGCCCACTCCGCGATGATCTCCTGCTCATCGCGTCGGATGAGGTCATCGAGAACCACCTGAGCACCCGGTGCGAGTCGGGCGCGCAAGAGGGGGAGCGCGGGCCACCGAGCCTGCTCGGTTCCCGACCCCGGTGGTCCATCGATGCTCAGCAGGTCGATGCCCTCGAGATCCGCGAGCGCATCGGGATCGTAGAACTCCATCGTGCGGCCTTCGATCGTCACCGACACCAGCGGCGCGTGACGGACGTCGAGCCAGCGTGAGAGGCCCTGATCAGCAGCGAGTTGTCGCGTCGCTTCCGCGTAGTCGGCGTCGTGGTCGATCGCGACAACACGACCGGGTGTCCCACTTTCCTTCAACGCCGCTGCCATCCACACACTCGACTGACCGCTGCCGAGATCGACGATGAGTGCCGGCCGTCGGCGCAGCACTTCACCGACCAACCACAGCAGGAGGTCCTCCGATGCCGCCCAGGCACCGGCGCGCGGCATGGGCCGCGGCATCGGCACCAGTCGCTGTAGTTGCAGGTAGGACTCCAAGAGTGCGATCTGATCATCGAGTTGTCGACGGGACGCCTTCGCCGACGTGGTGATCTCCTCGCGAACCTTGCCCAGCGACTTGGCAAGGCGAGTATCTCCGGCCTCCAGCGTCTTGCGCAGATTCTCGACCGATCGTGACTGGGTTATGTCGCTCGAGGTGACCGCCTCGCGCGTCTTCTTGCTCTCCACGGCGAGGACATCGAACAGCCGCTGCAGGGCGAACTCGGCTCGGCGGGCCGAGCCGGCACCGGCACGAGCCCAGGCAGCGGTCTGACCGAGGACGCCGCCGATGAACGCTGAGAGCACGATCAAGAGAACGGTGGGCGCCGGATCCCAGGACAGACTCACTGCTATCGCCAGTGCAATCGCCGCAAGTACGACAGCTGCACCGATCGGCATGAGCCGAGAGACAGACAGCACACCGCGCACCCGTTCCTCACCTTCCTCGATCAACGAGCCCTCACGAGGCCCGTGAACCTGCTGCGAGGCTACCCTGCATGGTCATGAGCACGCCTGCGCCTGGAACTGCTGCACCGGGTGTGTCGGTGATCATGCCGGTGCTCAATGAGGAACACCATCTTGCGGATTCCGTCGACGCGATCCTCGCCAGTGAGTACGCCGGGCCAATCGAGGTCGTGCTCGCGCTCGGGCCGTCCCAGGATGCGACCGACAAGGTCGCCCACGAACTCGCCGCAACTCATCCCGCGATCACGCTGGTCGACAATCCCAGCGGGCGTACGTCTGCCGGCCTGAACGCTGCGATCGATGCGGCTCGCCACGACATCATCATCCGGGTCGACGGACATGCCCTGATCCCAGCGGACTACGTCGCGATTGCCGTCCGCACGCTCGAGGACACTGGCGCCGACAATGTCGGCGGAATCATGGGCGCTGAGGGTGACAGCGACTTCGAGC
>CAZVCZ010000139.1:0-2903 GCA_964626275.1 uncultured Bifidobacteriaceae bacterium
CGGTCGTCGTGGCAGTCGGAGCGGGTGTCGGCGTCGGGGTGTGGCTGTATCGCCGCAAGTCCCGCAAGGAAGACTCGGAATAGGGCACCCCATGACAACATGGAGTGATCTCTCGGCATCTCGTTATCTGTCCCTCACTACATTCCGACGCAACGGAATGCCGGTCGCTACACCGGTGTGGCTCGCGCCGGACGGCGATGATCTCGTCGTCATCACGGGAGCCGACAGCGGGAAAGCCAAGCGGCTGCGCAATAACTCCACCGTGCTGTTGGCGCCCTGCGACTCGAGAGGTCGCCTCAAGGGATCTCAGGTCGACGGCCAGGCCCGACTCGAGGATGAGTCGGGAACTGAACACATTCGGTCGTTGATCGAATCGAGGTATGGCTGGCAGTACCGCGCGATCTCACTCCTTGAGCGAGTGCGTCGCCAGCAGGGCACGCAGGTCGGAATCCGGATTTCGTCTCCTCCCGTAGACGCACAGTCCTAGAGCCGATATCGCCATGTTCTTCAGTCGATCCCGCGGCCTGATCTTCATCAAGACCAAGAAGACGGCAGGCACCAGCGTTGAGGCCTATCTCGAAGTCGCCTGCGACCCGAGGCGTTGGACGGGGGAGTGGGAAGACCTTCACGTCACCGACGGCGAGATCAGCGATGACCTCATCGTCACTGCACGAGGCGACGGAACGCGTCGGCGTGGAGAACGAATTGATCTGGAGTTGAACGGCGTGCGGTTGGTGAACCACATGACGCCATCCCGGGTAATTGCGGCCCTCGGCCGCGACACCTGGGATTCCTCCCTCACCGTCGCCGGGGTGCGCAACCCCTGGGATCGGATGGCGAGCATGTTCTTCTGGAGCAGGCGACGCGACGCATCACGCGAGGAACTGCTGACGAACCCAGAGCAGGCGCGAGAAGCCTTCGTCGAATTCCTCAGTGGATGGCAGCGAGAACAGGTCGATAACGAGATCATGAGCGTGGACTTCGGCGTCGATGAGTTCATCCGCTATGAACACCTCGAGCAGGACCTCAGTCGGGTTCTCGTCAGCGCCTGCATCGAGAGTCCTGGCATCGATATGCCTCGACTGAAGGCGGGCGGCCGCCCGGAGGGCTACACCTGGCTCTACGACGACGATTCCCGCGCCTGCGTGGCTGAGATCTACGCCGACATGATCGAGAGATTTGACTACGAGTTCTAGGGCGTAGGAGTTCGACAGGGCGCTGAAGGGTTAAGCGGCGCGATGCGCCCACACGAGCGTGTCGATGGCGTGACGCTCGCCGTCGGGGGTGGACACCGGGCGCTGGATTTCCTCAGCGCGATCGATGGTGAGCCCGCTGCCGTCGATGTCGGCCAGAACTTCAGCCTCGGTGAAGTTCACAGCCGGGTCGGGTGGACCACCGATACCGCGCTCGATATTGGCAGGGTGGTGGGCGATGACGAGGAGTCGACCGCCAGGCGCCACGGCACGAGCCGCGTTGGCGAGCATCGGGCGCCGCTGCTCGGCCGGGACCTGCAGGTAGGCCACGACGACGAGGTCGAAGCCCTCCGCGGGCGGCTCCCAGGAGGCCAGATCAGCGACCTCGGTGGTGAGGCGAGCCGCGGCGTCGCCGAGATTCCCGGCCGCCAGCGCTTCGGCCCGCTGCAGGCCGACCTGGGAGAAGTCGACCGCATGCGCCTGCCATCCCCGCCCAGCGAGCCAGAGTGCGTTGCGGCCTTCCCCGGCGGCGAGATCGACCGCGCGTCCCGCAGGCAGGTCCGCGCACAACTCCTCGACGAACATGTTGGGGGTGGCCGACCACACGAGTTCTCGGCCCGAATAACGCTCGTCCCAGCTCGCGGAATCCACGGGCCCACTATGCCTGAGTTGCTCCGCTGGCTTGACGCGGCCCGGGGAGTGCCTTGCATAGTGGTTCTATGCGCCTTTTCCGACTCCTCGGGTCCTTGGCAGCCAGTGGGGCCCTCGTGGCCGGCTCCATTGCCCTGTCCGCCCCGGCTGCCCAGGCCGCCCCGCCCTCAGGACGCCTCCTCATCGGGGACTCCGTGGCGGGCATGAACTCCGCTGCCCTGCAGGCTCGTGGTTTCCGGGTCGATTACTCCGTCAGCCGGCAGTTCTCCGCCCTGCCCGGCATCATGCGCTCCTATGGCAGCCGGCTGCCGAAGAATGTGATCGTCCACCTCGGTACGAACGGCTACATCTCCGCCAGCGACTGCCAAGCCGCGGTGAAGCAGGCCGGCTCCAAGCGGACGGTCTTCTTCGTGACCGTGCGAGTGCCCCGGGCCTGGGAGGATGCCAATAACGCCACTTTGCGGGCCTGCGACAAGTCCTTCAAGGGCAAGCGGGTGCGGATCATCGACTGGCACAAGCTGTCGGATAGGAACTCCTCGTGGTTCTACTCCGACGGATACCACCCCAAGGAGTCCAGCGGGGCTATCCGATATGCGAACCTGATCGACAAGAAGGTCGATAAGCAGGGGCGGTAACCTGAGAGCGGTAGTGCGTCGCCTGGGCTGCCGTGTGAGGATAGAGGCTTGGCTCGGCGGTGACAGGGGTCTGTGAGTTCAGGCCCAAGGTTCGGCATGGAGGATTCACCTTGGCAGGGAACACCACGTTTCGCTTCGCCGATACCGCGGTCCTGTCGGTGTCGATTGCCGAAGCGCCGATCGTGGTCACCTCCGCGCAATTCGATGAAGCCCTCGCCGACACCTATGCCCGCCTCGACGTTCGCGCGGGCCTGCTCGAAGGGCTGGCTGGCATCAAGGAGCGACGCTGGTGGCCGGAGGACGTGAGTTTCGCTGACGCGGCCGCCATGGCCGGGGCGAAGGCGCTTGCGGACGCCGGGATCGATGCCGGCTCGATCGGCCTGCTCATCGACACATCGGTGTGCCGGACCCAACTCGAGCCCTC
>CAZVCZ010000140.1:0-2856 GCA_964626275.1 uncultured Bifidobacteriaceae bacterium
CTCGGCGCTGGCCTCGTCCACCTTCGGCTTCGGGGCTGCCTTCTTGGCGGCCTTCTTCGCCGGCTTCTTCGCTGCACCTTCCTCGGGTGCAGGCATGGCCTCCTTCAGTCGCCGCGCGACGGGGGCCTCGACGGTCGACGACGCCGACCGGACAAACTCACCGAGTTCTTGCAACTTGGCGAGGACAACCTTGCTCTCGACTCCGAGCTCCTTTGCGAGCTCGTAGACCCGGACCTTCGACACTTCTCTCCTGTCTCACGGCCCGGGTGGATCCGGACCGCTATTTGCCTGGGAACCTGCTCATGGCGTGGCACTCATGGGTGGCTCATCCTTGGTACGCCCCGATCCTCATGGGCAGGCCTCGAACGGGCCTGCGCAAGCGATGGTGGTGCTTCGGTCAAGGTACGACACTACAGCCTCACTCAAAGCTCCCTGTCAGGAGCCGGGGGCTGTCTCCCTTTTTCTTCCGTCAAGAGCCGGGGTCGACGAGCCAATTCCGCAACGGCGAGAGGTCGACCGGGCCCTGGATCCGCAGGGCACGCCCGAAGGCCCGACGGCGTTCAGCGGTGTTCACGCACTCCGGGTGCACCCAGGCTCCACGCCCCGGCCGATCCGCCCGCGGATCGGGCTCGACCGTCGCACCAGCCGCGACCACTCGCAGCAGGGTTCGGCGAGGTGCCCGCTCCCGACAGCCCAGGCAGGTGCGAAGGGGTTCATGCCCCACCCCCGCAGGGTCCGACTCGCTCGATGGCGGGGTGCTCACGCCTCGGCATCCGGGGCCGAGCCTGGCCCCGGTCCCGATGCTGAGTGTGATGCTGGTTCTGTTGCGGCTTCTGGCCCGTCGACCGCGACGTCCGGGCGGATATCGATGCGCCATCCGGTCAACCGAGCGGCCAGTCGTGCATTCTGGCCCTCGCGGCCGATTGCCAGCGACAGTTGATAGTCGGGCACGATGACCCGAGCGGCCCGAGCAGCAGCATCCACCACCTCGACCGAGGACACCCGGGCGGGCGACAGGGCATGGGCGACGAAGGCCGCCGGGTCTTCGGAAAAGTCGACGATGTCGATCTTCTCGCCGCCGAGTTCGCTCATCACCTGTCGGACCCGCTGACCCATCGGGCCGATGCAGGCACCCTTGGCGTTCACCCCGGAAACTGTGGGTCTCACCGCGATCTTGCTCCGATGCCCTGCCTCGCGGGCCAACGCCGAGATCTCCACGCTCCCGTCGGCGATCTCCGGCACCTCGAGGGCGAACAGGCCGCGCACCAGGCCGGGGTGGGATCGAGACACGGTGACCTGGGGGCCACGCGGTCCCTTGCGGACCCCCACCACGACGCACTTGATCCGATCCCCGTGCGGATAGGACTCCCCGGGGACCTGCTCGGAGGGCGGCAGGATCGCCTCCACCTTGCCGAGGTTCACGCGCACGACACGCGGATCGGGCCCCTGCTGGATGACACCGGAGACGACGTCTCCCTCGGTTCCGCTGAACTCACCGAAGGTCCGATCCTCCTCGGCCTCTCGCAGACGTTGCAGGAAGACCTGACGAGCCGTGGTCGCGGCGATGCGCCCGAACCCATCCGGAGTGTCGTCGAATTCCGGGCCCAGCTCCCGGCTGGTGCCCTCCTCGTCACCCTCCCCGTCACTCTCCTCGTCGATCGGCTGGCGAGCCCAGACCGTGACGTGCCCCGTGGCCCGATCGACATCGACCCGAGCCTGCTCGGCGGCACCCTCGGTTCGTTGATAGGCCGAGAGCAGGGCCTGCTCGATGGAGGACAGCACCAGATCCCAGGACAGGTCCTTCTCGCGCACGAGCGCCTTCAGCGCACTGACGTCGATGTCCATGATGTGGCCCTACCTCCCTTCGTCGTTCCCGTCGACAATCTGGTCGACATCGTTGCTATCGGTTTCGGCGGGGCGACGGAACTCCACCTCGATCGTGGCTCGCTGCACATCGTCGAACAGGACCTGTGTCCGATCGCCCTGATTTCTCGCGGCTTTCCCTGTCGCTTCGACCTCGATAGTGGCATGTCCGTCCCCCACCTCGACGATACGCCCACGAACCTCATCGCCCGACTGCGTTCGGATCGTGACCAGCCGAGCGATGTTGCGTCGCCAGTGCCGGGGCAGCGTCAACGGACGATCCACTCCCGGAGAACTCACTTCCAGCGTGTACGGACCCGCCGACGTCGCCTGGTCCAGCGCCGTTCCGGCCACACTCGGGTCATCGAGCGCGGCGGAGATCACCTGGCTGATGCGTGCGATCCCATCGAGATCCATGCCCGAATCGGCATCGACGATCACCCGCACCTGACTTCGTCGACCGGCCGAGGCGATCTGAAGATCCTCCAGATCCACTCCCTCAGCCCTGAGGACCCGCTCCAGCGCGGCCGCGACGGACTGCCGAGCAGCCTCCCGAGACGAGGCAGCGGCATTCTTCGACGACCGCTCAGCCATCACCGCCACCTCTCTTCTCCATGGCGCAGAACCGGCGCCGACACACGACCTGTCAGCGCTGAGGGTACCGGCGGGCCGTGGCATGCTGGGTGGCCTCACCCCAGGTGGCGCATTCCGCGCTCCTCGAGCGGAGACTGAGGAGGTCCGGTGAACCGCGTGCGTCGGCGGACGTTCCTGGGGTTGACCGCGGTGGCCGCGTTCCCGCTCACCGCCGCCTGCACCTCCGACCCCGACACCGATCCCACGCAGACTCCCGAGCCCACTCCGACCGATTCCACGTCGCCCACGACTGACGAGAATCCGTTGCGCACCCAGGTCGGTCAGGAGGAGGGGAGCCTCATCGCCCGCTACGAGGCGACCATCGCGGCCCATCCGAATCTCTCCGCGTCCCTGGCGCCG
>CAZVCZ010000141.1:0-2819 GCA_964626275.1 uncultured Bifidobacteriaceae bacterium
ACGGTGGCGGTGAGTGAGCGTCGCACGCGGGTGAACCCTCCCAGGTCGAACGTGACTTCAGGGCAGTGTGATTGCCAACGTCTTGCCCCTCCACGGTACGACGCGTCGAGGGTGGTTCTGGTTCACCGCGCGGTGATCTGCCGCACATTCTCAGAGAGATCTGAAACCCCGCCCCCCAAACCCAACTCCGCAACTTTTCGCACTTTTCCGCCCCTAGGGAGTTGCGGAGTTCGGCTCAGGTGAGGGATCGGGTGATGTCAGCGGCGGCGCGGGCCACCAGGGGGCCGACCTTGGCCTCCTCCGGCTCGCTCAACATCACGACGCCGACCACGGACTCGACCCCGGGGATGCCGGTCACCACCGCAGCGACCCCATAGCCCCCGGTCGCGGCATCCCCGGTCGAAATGACCCAGGGCGGCTCCAGCGGGCGCCCTCCCGTGGTGCGGGCCGCGAGGATCGCCCGTCCGGCCGCGCCACGTTCCAACGGGGAACGAGAACCGACCCGGAACGCCACGTGCACCTCTGCCGAACCGGGTTCCGCTCCGGCCACGGAGAGCAATTCACCTCCGTCGACCACGCCGAAATACGCGGTCGCCCCCGTGTCCTCGGCCAGGGCCCGAAGTACGGGGGTCGCGATATCGCGAAGCAGAGGCTGGGCCTGATGGGCGAGGGCGAGGATCCCCAGTCCCAGCCGGGCCCGACCATCCCCGGCACGTCGCACGAGGGAATGGGACTCCAGGGTCACCACGAGCCGGTAGACCACAGTCCGACCGATCCCGAGGGCATGGGCGATCTCGGTGATCGTCATGCCCTCGGGAGTCCGAGCAAGCAGTTCGAGAACTGTCAGGCCCCGGTCGAGGGTCTGTGAAGTCTCCGCGGGCATCGAACCGGCCGCTGACGGACGGGAGCGACTAGGCCTTGGCGGCCCGATCGCCCATCATCTTGACCTGGAAGGCTGAGATGACCTCGAAGATGCCGAGGACGATGAGCCAGATGCCGGCCACCCAGACGAAGATCTCCACCGCGTAGGGAGTGATGAGCAGGACGATGCCGGCGATCAGGTAGACGATGCCGTTGAAGATCGCCCAACCACGCCCCGCCTGAACCTCGGCTGCGCCGAAGAGGGAGGCGATGCCGGAGAACAGGAACCACACGCCGACGAAGATGCCGAGGATCTCGATCTTCTCGTCCGGGCCGAAGCGCAGCATGAGCAGACCAAGCAGCAGGCCGATCGCACCACCGATGATGAGGAGGGCTCGATAGCCGCCCGGGAGACCGGAGGCGAATGCTCGGACGAGGGAGAAGATGCCCGACACGATCAAGTAGATCGCCAGGAGTACGGCGAGAACCCAGGTCGAACCGGCTGGGCGGAATACGAGCAGAACGCCGACGATCGCGCTGATGATGCCGACGAACAGCAGGACCCACCAGGTCTTGCCGATGCCGGCGACGATCTCGCGTTCGTCCGCGGTGGTCATCCCCGTGAGTGGATCGATGCTGGCCATGAGTCCTCCGAATGCCTCGCTGGCCCGCACGGTACGGGCCCCGCTGCCGACGAGACTAGAGGTTCAGTTCGATTATCGGTTGGAGCGACGCGCGCCACTGATCGGCTAGTAACCGTCGCAGTGGCCGACGGCTCGGCCAACTCAACTATCGCCGTCGGACTCCCCCGGCGGGAGGCCCTCATAGATCCGCTGGCAGTCCGGGCAGATCGGGAACTTCGATGGGTCGCGTCCGGGGACCCACTTCTTCCCGCACAGCGCCCGCACCGGGGTGCCCGTCACCGCGCTCTCGACGATCTTGTCCTTTTGCACGTAGTGCGCGAAGCGCTCATGATCCCCGTCGTCGGTGGAGGCGGTCCGCTCCTCGACGAGAGTGTCGCCACTGGGCAGGGTCTGCGGATCATCGAGGGGGGTCGTCATGGCAATCCAGTCTAGGACGAGCCGAACTCCGCAACACCTCCCTCATGGAAAACGTGCTGATAGTTGCGGAGTTGGGTTCGTTACGGTGAGGGGGTGGGTGCGGTGACGGTGTGGGAAGCACTGCGGGAGCGGGTCCGTCGCGAGCCCGCCCAGCCCCTCATCACGTTCGTCAGCGCGCATGAGTTCGACAACCAGCGGATGGAGTTATCGGCGGCGAGCTTCGCCAACGCCGTGGCCAAGACCGCCGGCCTCCTGCGCGATGACCTCGACGTCCAGCCCGGGGACCGGATCCCCGCACACCTGCCCCTGCACTGGCAGACCGCCGTCTGGTTCGCCGCAACCGCCGCCCTCGACGCCATCTGGTGCCCCGGCGCCGACGACGGAGCGGTCGGCGTGGCCACGTCTGATCGCCTGGACCTGATCGAGGGATGCCCGGATCGCGTCGCGGTGTCGCTGGCCGCCTTCGGCCTGCCAGAGGGAAACCCGTTGCCGCCCGGGGTGATCGAGGCAGCCATCGAGATGCGCGTGCACCCCGACGAGTTCACCCCGTACTCCCCGCCCGCACCGCAGGCACCCCTGTTGAGCCTGCCGGGTGGGGACTGGACCGAGGAGCAGTTACTGGCCCGCGCGGGCGCATGCGCCGCGAACTGGGGACTCCAGGCCGGTGGTCGACTGCTGCTCACCGATGCCGACTGGGATGAGACGTCGGCGGACTGTTGGGCGGCCCTGCTCGCTGTTCCACTCGTCAGCGATGCCGCCGTGGTCATCGCCACCGGCCTGGCAGGCGATGCCACCGACGCCGTCATCAGGGCTGAAGGGATCACCGCCACCGTGTCGGCGCGGGACGTCGACTAGCGGATCGTGGCCTTGCGGGTCGGACTCACCGCGACGATCTCA
>CAZVCZ010000142.1:0-2807 GCA_964626275.1 uncultured Bifidobacteriaceae bacterium
GGCCGGAAGTACGCCGAGGCTTTGGATCTGACGGTCCTCGACGAGAACGGGAAGTCCGTGGTCGTGACCATGGGCTCCTATGGACTGGGTGTCTCCCGCGCTGTGGCTGCGATCGCCGAGCAGCACCATGACGATCGAGGCCTGTGTTGGCCGCGCGAGGTGGCTCCCGCCGATGTGTACCTCGTGGCCGCGGGCAAGGACGACGCCATCTTCGATGCGGCCGAGCAACTTGGTGCGCAGTTGGAACAGCGGGGTGTGCGCGTGTTGTTCGATGATCGACGCGTGTCCCCAGGTGTGAAGTTCAACGATTCCGAACTCATCGGCATCCCCACCATCGTCGTGGTGGGCAAGCGGCTCTCCGAGGGCATGGTCGAGGTCAAGGATCGCGCGTCAGGCGATCGCGTGGACGTGAGTGTCGATGCGGTGGTCGACCATGTCCTGGGGATCATCGACGCGGATTCCCAGGTGTCGAACTCGGACACGGTGAAGGGTTCGTGAACACGGCACGGTCCCAACCACGTTCCGTCCGTGCCGTCGTGTTCGACTGGGGCGGCACCCTCACCCCGTGGCATGACATCGATCTCGTCGAGCAGTGGCAGAACTACGCCCGCGTATACGCGCCGGAGGATCCAGGCCTCGCTGCACGGCTTGCCGAGGCGGAGGTCCGGCAGTGGCGGGATCAGCAGGCCTCCCGAGGCGCGAATGGCACCGGCAATCTGGACTTCATCTTCGCGAGCGCCGGAGTGGATATCGCCTCGGAGAGGCATGCCGATGCACTCGGGGAATATCTGCGCGGATGGGATCCGCACACCCTGGCCGATCCGGAAGCCTTCGAGACGATGTCTGCCCTGCGGGACATGGGATTGCTGATCGGGGTTCTATCGAACACGATGTGGCCGCGAGCTCATCACGAGACCGTCTTCGCTCGCGATGGACTGCTCCCGCTCATCGACGCGGCCGTGTACTCCAGTGAGATTCCGGTCGCCAAGCCGCACCTCGGCGCCTTTCAAGCGGTGCTGGATCAGTTGGGCGTCGGCGCGGCAGAGTCGGTGTTCGTCGGTGATCGTCCCTGGGATGACGTCCACGGTGCCCAGGAGGTGGGGATGCGCGCCATCCTCATTCCTCACTCCAGATTGGGAGACCAGGCGGTGGATATCGATGTGACACCCGACGGTGTCGCCTCACGGTTGGCCGATGTCGTCGACATCGTCCGTTCCTGGCGCTGACGGGCTCCCCGCTGTGTTGGAGTCCGGGATCGCGATCGAGCCGTGGATGATTGTGCTGCTGTGCTCCGTTGCGCTCGTCGCCGGCTGGGTCGATGCGGTGAGTGGCGGCGGAGGGCTCCTGCAGGTCCCCGCGCTCCTTCTCGCCGTGCCTCCGGGTCAGCCTGCCACCGCCCTCGGGACGAACAAGGTGTCGTCCATCTTCGGTACCGCAGCAGCCGCGATCACCTATGCCCGTAGGGAGGCGCCTGATGTGCGCACCGCACTTCCGATGGCCGGTGCCGCCTTCGTGGGATCAGGCTTCGGGGCGCTGGTGGCGCTTCGGTTGCCGGTCGAGATCCTGCGACCTGTCGTCCTGCTTGCCCTCGCGGCGGTATGGGTTCTCATCGCGGTGCGGCCGAGATGGGGACTGAGTGCCGGCGAGGCCGTCACGCGGCGACGTCGCATGGGGACGGCCATCATCGGCGGGGGACTCATCGGTTTCTACGACGGGATGCTCGGCCCCGGCACCGGGGCCTTCCTCATCGTGCTCCTCGTGGCGGCGCTCGGTTACACCTATCTGCGAGCATCGGGAACGGCCAAGATCGTCAATGTCGGCACGAATCTTGCGGCCATCATCGTGTTCGGACTCGGCGGGTCGATCCTCTGGACGGTCGGGGTGGCCATGGGAGCCGCGAACATCGTCGGAGGTGTCATCGGCGCCAGGACGGCACTCGCGCGTGGAAGCGGTTTCGTCCGGATCGTGCTCCTGGTCGTCGTCGCGGTCCTGTTGGTGACATTGGCCTGGGACACCTGGCGCACCTGGTAGCGGCGGCGTTCGAAGTCTCGCTAGGCACCTCGGCCGGGGAAGGCCTCCGGTGGCGCACCCCAGGCAACGGAGCGCACCGCTGATTCCCGCGCACTGCGCACGGCATCGAGGCGTTGGTCCCCGGACGAAGCGGCCGCCAGATCAGCGTAGGTCGCCGCCAGTCGGGCCTCGACGGTGGCGAGCAGGGCGGCCGCCGCCGCAGCATCCGGGGGTGGATCGACGAGGAACCCTCCCGGCGCCGCGGGTTGGTCGGCTGGTGGCAGCGATTCACGCAGGACGATGATGCGTAGCCGGTGGGCGGCGAGGGCACCCCGGGCGAGATCGGATTGGTCGCCCGACAGTCGGGGAGCGGCCACGCCGTAGGCATACACGGCCGCTTCTTCGCCTTCGATGGCGGCGATGATCGCGGACAGGGTGGTGAGGGGTTCCGAGTCGGTCATGGCGCCACCCCCTCGCTAGAGGCGGCAGGAGTGGACAGGGCCTCGGCATGCGAAGCCTCGGAGGCAGCGATGAGGGCGAGCAAGCGGGCTAACTCGACCGATGTTGCCATCCCGCATGCGGTGGTGCGCGCATCAGCGGCCGATCTTTCTGCGGCGATGATCTCGGCGAGCGCGACCGTTGAATCGCTGGGGATCATCGCAGGCGGAGGTTGCGGGGATGGCGCGGCCGAGGATCCGATGACCGCTGTGAGGTGCGCGCGGTGCTGTTCGGCGAGCGGCGCCAGGGACGCGGAGAGATTCGGATGGGCCGCGATGGTCGCCTCGTAGCGCGCGATG
>CAZVCZ010000143.1:0-2801 GCA_964626275.1 uncultured Bifidobacteriaceae bacterium
CATGCCGACAGGTGCGACCGAGGAGGATCTCGGACGGGCCCTCGATGAAGGGGAGACGGTCATCCTCGGTGTCGTCGATCCGCGCCGGACGATCGACGCTCGACGGGATGGTTCGAGGGCGGCGACCAGGGTGGTCGATCAGCTCGATCGTTGGGGTTTCTCGGTCGAGGCGATTGCCGAGAATGTGGTGCTCTCCCCGGAGTGCGGCCTCGCTGGTACCGACCAGCGGCAGGTTCGGGAGACGTATCGGGCTGTGAGTGAGGCCGCGCGCCATCTGCGAGATGATGCGGACAACGAGAATCAGGAGCCGTGAGGATGAGCGTTCCCGACCAGGCACGTGCCCGCTGGGCCGAGCTTGTCGACGCCATCGCAGAGGCACGTGCGCGCTACTACCAGCAGGATGCGCCCACGATCTCCGATAAGGAATACGACTCCCTGTTCCGGGAGTTGGTCGAACTCGAATCAGCCCACCCGGAATTGGCCTCGGGGGAGTCGCCCACGCAGTCGGTGGGCGGGGAACGCTCCGAGATGTTCGAGCCGGTGGAGCACCTCGAGCGGATGCTGAGCTTGGACAACGCCTTCTCCCTGGACGAGGTGCGAGCATGGGCTGCCCGGTTGGAGCGTGAACTGGGCTCGGTGCCCGGACTGCTCTGCGAATTGAAGGTCGACGGACTCGCTGTTGATCTGGTCTACCGATCCGGACGACTCGTCAGCGTGGCCACCCGCGGTGATGGTCGGGTGGGTGAGGATGTCACCTACAACGCGAGCATGATCCCCGCGATCCCGCACCAACTGGCCGGTGGTGAGGTTCCGGATCTGATCGAGGTGCGCGGCGAGATCTTCTTTCCCACAGCGGTGTTCGAGCGGATCAACGCGGAGCAGTTGCAGGCGGGCGACTCGCTCTTCGCCAATCCGCGCAATGCCGCCGCAGGCACGCTGCGCCAACGCATCGATCGGCGGCGGGATGATCTCGCGGAGGTCGAGGCTCGTTCGCGCGGAAGTGAACGTGAGATAGCGAGGATCGACAGGCTGCGCACCGAACTCGACAGAGCGATCTCGCGTCTGGGCGCTCTCGATCTGGTCGTGCATGGGATCGGTGCGCACTCGGATGAGGAATTGGCTCGACAGAGCCAGGGCTATGAGATCCTCGCCGGCCTCGGCCTCCCGGTCAGCCACCGCATCGAGGTCGTGGCCGATCTGGAGCAGGTGGAGGCCTACATCTCTCGCTACGGCGAACAACGCCATGAGGTGGAGCATGAGATCGATGGCGTCGTCATCAAGGTGGACGAACTTGCGCTTCAGGGGCGTCTGGGCGCCACCTCCCGTGCTCCGCGTTGGGCGATCGCCTACAAGTACCCACCGGAGGTCGTGCGGACGCGATTGCTTGACATCGCCGTGAACGTCGGCCGTACCGGGCGCGTGACCCCATTCGCCGTGATGGAGCCAGCGAGGGTGGCGGGTTCGACGGTGTCGATGGCGACACTGCACAACGCCGACGAGGTGCGGCGCAAGGGGGTGATGATCGGCGACATGGTGTTCCTGCGGAAGGCAGGCGATGTCATCCCCGAGGTGCTCGGCCCGATCGTGGAGGTTCGGGATGGCAGCGAGCGGGAGTTCGTGATGCCCGACACATGCCCGGACTGCGGCACCGCACTTCGTCCGGAGAAGGAGGGCGATGTCGATATCCGCTGCCCGAATGCGCGCTCGTGCCCGGCCCAACTTCGCGAGCGGCTGTTCCATGTGGGTTCACGTGGGGCGCTGGATATCGAAGGGCTGGGGGAGAAATCGGCGCGAGCACTCCTCGACTGCGGCTTGGTCCACGATGAGGGAGACCTCTTCGCCCTCACTGCGGATGATCTTGCGCGCTGCCCCTACTTCACTCGCGAGCCAGATCATGAGGGAGAACCTCGTCCGCTGACGGAGAACGCGCGCGGGTTACTGCACCACCTCGAGCAGGCCAGGGATCGGGAACTGTGGCGAGTCCTAGTCGCCCTGTCCATTCGGCATGTGGGGCCCACGGCTGCGCGTGCGCTCGCCCGGGAATTCCGAGATCTCTCGGTCATCGCGGGGGCAGACCAGGCAACGCTTGCCGCGGTCGATGGTGTGGGTTCGGTGATCGCTGAGGCCATCGTGGAGTACTTCGCCGAGCCATGGCATCGAACAGTCGTCGACAAGTGGCGAGCGGCCGGTGTGCGCATGGCCGATGCGGCAGCAGAGGGTGGATCCACGCTGTTGGAGGGACTCACCATCGTCATTACCGGAACAGTCGAAGGATTCTCCCGGGACGGTGCGACCGAAGCAGTCCAGGAGCGCGGTGGGAAAGTCAGTGGATCGGTGTCCAAGAAGACTGATTTCGTCGTCGTGGGAGACAAACCGGGGAGCAAATACGACAAGGCGTTGAGTCTCGGGGTGCCGGTCCTCGATGCGGCCGGATTCGCCATCCTGCTCGAGCAGGGGGCGGATGCTGCGCGTGATGTCGCCACCGTCGGGGGCAACTAGAGCCTCTGCCTAGGATGGGCGCCATGGCCGCCATCACCCGGGATCAGGTCGCCCATCTCGCCCGTCTGGCTCGACTATCCCTGACCGACGATGAACTAGATCACTATGCCGAGCAACTCGATGTGATCTTGACCTCCGTCGCTCGAGTGGGTGAGGTTGCGGCTGATGATGTTCCTCCCACCTCTCATCCGCTACCCCTGGTGAATGTCACACGGCCCGATGTCGCGAAGCCAGGACTCACGGCCGATGACGCTCTCAGCGGGGCTCCCGCGGTCGAGGATGAGCGATTCCGTGTTCCGCGC
>CAZVCZ010000144.1:0-2789 GCA_964626275.1 uncultured Bifidobacteriaceae bacterium
AGGATCGCAATCCCACCGGCTCGGTGAAGGATCGGGCGGCGTTGAAGATGGTCGAACAGGCCGAGAAGGATGGACTGCTGACTCCCGGGTGCACGATCTTGGAGCCGACCAGCGGGAACACCGGCATCTCGCTGGCCATGGCCGCCCGGCTCAAGGGTTACAAGATCGTCTGCGTGATGCCGGAGAACACCTCCTCCGAACGCACGCAGTTGTTGCGCATGTGGGGTGCGGAAGTCGTGTATTCACCCGGTGCCGGGGGCTCCAACGAGGCTGTCCGTGTTGCGCGACGCATGGCCGAGGAGCACCCGGACTGGGTGATGCTCTACCAGTATGGCAACCCGACAAACGCACTGGCGCACTATGAATCCACCGGGCCGGAGATCCTCGCGGACCTGCCGTCGATTACGCACTTCGTGGCGGGACTGGGAACGACGGGGACTCTCATGGGTGCTGGTCGCTACCTGCGCGAGAACAAGCCCGATATCCAGATCGTGGCGGCCGAGCCGAGATACGGCGAACTGGTCTATGGGCTGCGCAATCTGGACGAGGGCTTCGTCCCCGAGCTCTACGACGAGTCGGTGCTGACCACGCGCTACTCCGTCGGCCCGCGCGATGCGGTGCGCCGTGTCCGCGAACTGCTCGATGAGGAGGGCATCTTTGCTGGCATCTCGACCGGAGCGATCCTGCATGCCGCCATCGGTCTGGGGAACAAGGCGGTGAAGGAGGGCAGGAGCGCCGATATCGCCTTCATCGTGTGCGACGGCGGGTGGAAGTATCTCTCGACCGGCGCCTACGAAGGCACCCTCGACGAGGCGGAGGAACGCCTTGAGGGCCAGGTGTGGGCCTAGCCGGTCGGCTAGTCCTTGCGCATCGAGTTAGTCATCGCGCATCGACAGCGCGTGACCGGTGTAGTAGCCCTGAGCGGTCGCGGCCTGGTTCGAGGCGAGCATCCCCAGGGAAATCGCGAGCACACCCCAGCCGTAGGCGTGGGTGATGGACAGCAGGCTGTAGCCGACGCCGAGGAGGCCGAGGATGCTCACCGCGAGTCCGGCGCCCGCGTCGCGCTTGAGCACGGCTCGCGTCACGTAGGCATAGACGAGCGCGAGGGCGAGGAACAGCACCGCCGAGAGCGCCCAGAACCAGTCGCTGACACCTGAGCCGAACAGCAACTGGTTCTCTGCGGGCTGCCACAGCAGGAGTGCACTGACGATCGCACCGGCGAGGTTGGCGGTCGCGGCGATGATGAGGAATACGACGGTGAGCCGGATAGCGAGCGGGCGGGGATGGTGAACCGATGCCGCAGAGGCGCCGGTTCGGGCGGGTCGCGTCCCCATAGGGGCAGCCTAGGCCTAGCCTGAACGATCGTGGGCGACATGCGCGAGGCAATCGACATCGGGGACCGACCCATCGGGATCTTCGACTCCGGTGTCGGCGGCCTGACCGTGGCTCGCGCGGTCCTCGACCAACTGCCCCACGAGCCGATCTACTACGTCGGGGATACCGCTCGTGGGCCCTATGGCCCACTCCCGATTGCGGAGGTCCGCTCCTATGCCCTCGACATCATGGATCACCTCGTCGAATCCGGCGTGAAGATGCTCGTGATCGCGTGCAACTCGGCGAGTGCCGCGGTGCTGCGGGATGCTCGGGAGCGATACGACGTTCCCGTGGTCGAAGTTGTGCATCCCGCGGTCCGACGTGCCGTTCAAGCGACCCGTGATCGCCGGGTCGGCGTGATCGGGACGCGGGCGACGATTGCCAGCGGGGCGTATGACGACGCCTTCGCCGCCGCCCCGGACCTTCGGGTGACGAGCCAGGCCTGCCCGCGCTTCGTGGAGTTCGTGGAAGCGGGAGTGACGAGCGGCCCGGATCTGATCGGGGTGGCCGAGGAATACCTCGCACCGCTGCAGGACGCAGGGGTGGACACGCTCGTGCTCGGCTGCACCCACTATCCGCTGCTCACCGGCGTCATCTCCTATGTCATGGGGGACGGGGTGACGCTGGTGTCCAGCGCCGAGGAGACCGCGAAGGACGTGTACCGCACCCTCGTCGCGCATGATCTGCTGCGCTCCGATGATGCGCCACCACCGCTGCATCGATTCATCGCCACGGGTGATGCGGGCGACTTCACCCGCCTCGGTCAGCGTTTCCTCGGCCCGGAGATCGGCGAGGTCGAACACACACCGGCTTTCAATCGATCCTGATCCCTCATTCCCGTTTCGGGGGCGGTCGACTGGCCCAGACCTTGCCGGTCGCGGTCTGGGTGAGGATCAGTTCTGCGTTGGCGTCACCGGTGAGCGTCCAGGGGCCATGGTGGATGGCGTGGTGGTGGAACCAGCACAGCCCGGCGAGGTTGCTCAACACGGTCTGGCCCCCATGTCGATAGAACACGACGTGGTGGACCTCTTCGATGTGGCGATGACAGCCAGGGATCCGGCACACGACATCGCGAAGGATGACGGCCTTGCGTTGGGCAGGTGAGACCGCGCGGGTCGTGGGCAACGTCGCGACGAGTTCCCCTCGCGAGTTGACAGCGAAGGGCTCGAGGATCGCGTCGCAGACAAGCTGCTGTGCAGTCGCGACGGAGACGGCCGTGGTCGGCACGCCATAGGTGGTCAACCATGCCGCCGCCTTGGACTGCGTCTCAGCGAGTAGGGACTCGAGGTTCACCATCAGGTGGACCACCGGACGGGAACCATTCACGGCGGGCAGGGCGATCGTGCCGTCGGGATTCATCGCCCCGGCTGCGGCGTCCAGGATCTTCTGAAGACCGTCGAGATTGCGCTGGGACT
>CAZVCZ010000145.1:0-2574 GCA_964626275.1 uncultured Bifidobacteriaceae bacterium
CATGTTCACTCCCCTGTTCGCCGATACCCGAGGGCGGCTGCCAACTCCGCCACGATCGGGGTGAAGATGCGTTCTTCCTTGGGGCGCATCGGGTGCGGGGCGAGATCCTCACGGCCTCGCTTGCGGATGCCGAGCACCGAGATGTCCAAGGTTGTGCCGAGAAAGGTGGAGAGATCCGCCACGTCGAGCCGCTGCTCGATGAGGTCCTCGTACCGCACCAGGCGCATGTCATCGCGACGCGCAGCAGTCTCGACGAAACTGGTCGTCAGGCGCACCCAGTGCTCAGCGAAGGCCTCCGCATCGAACACCGGACGATCAGGCACACGGTCGTACCAGCCTCCCCGCATGCGATAGGACTCGAAGGCGGCGTAGGGATCGCGCACGAGCAGGAGGGTTTTCGTTCCGGGGTAGAGATCGGCGAGGTACTCCCCCTGCTGTGCGTCGAGGCGCACCTCCTTCAGCCCCCAGCGATCGAAGCCGCGAGCGCGAGCCGGTTCCGCGAACAATCGATCGAGCATCGCCCGGTGGGACGCAACGAGATCATCGACATCCGGGTACATGTTCGCCACCCAGTCATCGGTGAGCGAGAAATCCGGATTCTCCGTCCGGGTGCTGAGGAAGTGATTCGGCTTGGGATAGCCGTCCCGGAAGGCGATGAAGGTATCGGTGAGTTGTCGCACTGGATCGCGATGCCCGAACGGCTCGCCCCACACCAGGACATCTCCACCCGACATCACCAGCCGCTGCAACAGCGTGCTGCCCGATCGCCAGGCCGATGCCAGGACATGCACCGGCGCACCATCAACCGGTGGGGTGAAGGTCGTGCGCCGTCGCACCTGCGCCAGCCAGGCCGCCGAGTCACGCTCATCGACGCCGAGGTTCTCGTGACGCCGCCATGCCAAGGAGGTCCAGGGGATCGGAGTGCGCTGCCCGGCTTTGTCCTTACGGGCGCGGACACGACCCGCACGCGCAGCCGGCGCTGCACCCTTCTTCGACTCGGTGGTGTCCTGCGACAACACATCGCGCACCTGGGCAGTCACGGCACCGATATCCACCGGAGCGTGCCCATCCTCCTGGCTCACCTGTGCGAAGTGCAGCTGCAGACCGGTGTAGAAGCCGGTGAGGACCTTCTCCTTCGGCACGGTGACGATCTCGACCAAGCGGGTCCCGGGTCGACACCAGGCGAGGTTCGCCATCGCCCCACCATGCTGGGCGATGACCAGATCGGCATCGCGAAACAAGCGCATCTGATCGGCCAGGCTGCGGCCCTCCATCGCCAGCAGGGCGACCTGGCCATCAGTCGATAGGGCGCCGGCAACCTCGTCGAGATTGGGCACGCTGCGGCGGGCAGCACCGGCTCGATCACCGCTTCCCGCAGCACCGCCAGCCTCACCTGCTCGAGTCACGACGAGGATGCGAGGCCCCCGGCCGTCGACCCAGGCGCCGTCGGCCGACACAGGATCATCCTTGCCCTTCGGATCGACCCCGAAGGCGGTCATCATGCGCTTGCGGATCTCCCGCCACGGAGCGCGCTCGTGGCGATGGGGGCTGTCGAATCCGCGCGGCTCCAACCGCGGGATATCCCCTCGTTCCCACCGAGCGTCGAAGGCCTCCTCTGGAAGCACAGTGACGTCGAGGGTGACGCAGTCGCGCCACAGTGCGTCCAGGCCACCGACGCTCCTCACCCCGATCGCTCCGTCGAATTCGAATCCGTCGAGGGCGTGGATCATGGGACCGGCATAACCGTGGAGGAAGTGGAAGTAATGGTCCACCCGGCCACTTCGATTGCGAGGTGCGACAAGGAGTCCGAGGTGTCCGTCGCTCACGCTGGGCAGACTACAGTGAGCACAGTTCCCCCGGCCTGAGAAGGAGCGCTTCGGTGCAGGTATTCGGTCCCGTCATCTACATGGATGTGCCGAAGACCGGGTCGACCTTCGTCACCGAGTTTCTCAAGAGCCAGGTGCGCTACGCCCACGAGGTCACCAGGAAACACTCGCGTCTGCTGCGCCCGCGGCGCCGCGAGGAGGTAATCCTGCTGACCTCCCGGGATCCGGTCGGATCGTGGCTGTCGCTCTACAACTACGGCTGCACCGGTGTCGGCCGGGTGCGTCGCCGACTCGATCGCCGCGGTGTCGGTGAGCGTTTCTACACCGGTGATCCCGAGGATTTCGATGCCTGGATCGAGCATCTGACCTCCCCTGACGCGGTGGAGGATCTCGGCGAGGACTACGCCTCACTCGCTCACCTCGGTGTGGGGTTCGCGACCTTCCGTGAACTCGTGCTGTCCTTCGACCGCCCGCTGGCGAGATTCGCCACCATCACCTCCATCGAGCAATTGCTGGAGACCTACCGCGCTGAGAACGTGATCGATGTGCGGATCCGATATTCCCAGTTGAACGATGACCTCATCGCCGCTTGCATCGGACCGCTGTCCCGCCACCTGCGCGTCGACGCGGATCCGTCGGGTTTCCTCGCCGCCACCGAGCGGATCAACGCCTCCGATCGACGGGTCACCTCGGCGGACATCCTGGAGCGGACCCGCGAGCGCATCCGCGAGGCCGAGGCGCTCTGGTA
>CAZVCZ010000146.1:0-2507 GCA_964626275.1 uncultured Bifidobacteriaceae bacterium
ACGACGAGGAGACCGTCGCGCTCGTCGCCGGCGGCCACACCTTCGGCAAGACCCATGGTGCGGCGAACCCCGACGAGTACGTCGGCCGTGAGCCCGAGGGCGCCCCGATCCAGCAGATGGGCTTCGGCTGGAAGAACTCTTTCGGCACTGGCAACGGCGACGACACCATCACCAGCGGCCTCGAGGGTGCCTGGACTCCGTCACCGACCGAGTGGGACAACTCCTACTTCGAGACACTCTTCGGCTGGGAGTGGGAGCTGACCAAGAGCCCCGCTGGCGCCTGGCAGTGGAAGCCGACCGATCCGGCGGCGGCCGCGCTGGTGCCGGACCCGGAGAGCGGCGAGTTGAAGCACCCGCCGATCATGCTCACCACCGACCTCGCGCTGCGTATGGATCCGATCTATGAGCCGATCTCGCGTCGGTTCATGGAGAATCCGGCGGAGTTCGCCGACGCCTTCGCCCGCGCGTGGTTCAAGCTCACCCACCGCGACATGGGTCCGATCAGCCGATATGTCGGCTCGGAGGTGCCCGATGAGGTGCTCATCTGGCAGGACCCGATCCAGGCTGCGCCGACCCCGGCGATCAACGACGCGGATATCGCGGCGCTGAAGGCCAAGGTCCTCGAGTCCGGCCTCACCGTGTCGCAGTTGGTGTCGACCGCGTGGGCGTCGGCATCGACCTACCGCGACAGCGACAAGCGCGGTGGAGCGAACGGTGCGCGTATCCGCTTGGAGCCGCAGCGTGAGTGGAACGTCAACAACCCCGACGATCTCGCTCGCGTGCTGTCGACCCTCGAGGGCATTCAGTCGGAGTTCAACGCCGCTGGCGGCAACCAGGTGTCCCTCGCCGACCTGATCGTGATCGGCGGTGCCGCCGCGATCGAGAAGGCTGCGAAGGATGCCGGCCACACCGTCACCGTGCCCGTCACCCCGGGTCGTGGCGATGCGACGCAGGAGCAGACTGATGTCGAGTCCTTCGCCGTTCTCGAGCCGGTGGCCGATGGCTTCCGCAACTACCTCGGCAAGGGTCTGGTCGTGCCGAGCGAGCACCTGCTGCTCGACAAGGCTCAGCTGCTCACCCTCACCGCTCCGCAGATGACCGCTCTCATCGGCGGCCTGCGGGTACTGGGAGCGAACTCCGGAGGCTCGACGCACGGTGTCTTCACGAACCGTCCGGGCGTGCTGTCGAATGACTTCTTCGTCAATGTCCTCGACATGGGCACGACATGGGAGCCGACCAATGACACCAACGAGGTGTTCGAGGGCCGCGACCGCAACACCGGCGAGGTGAAGTGGACCGGTTCCCGGGTCGACCTCGTCTTCGGCGCGAACTCCCAGCTTCGGGCGCTGTCGGAGGTCTACGCCTGGGCCGATGCGGAGGCGAAGTTCATCAACGACTTCGTCGCCGCCTGGACGAAGGTCATGGATCTCGACCGGTTCGATGTGAAGAAGTGACGCGGTAGCGCACTCGGGATACGACGCGCAGGGGCGTCGCGTGGGCTTCGGCTCGCGCGGCGCCCCTCGCTCGTTCTTCGGGTAGTTCTCCGGGTAGATCAGGCCCTAGTAGGGCACTTTCTACCCGGAGAAGGGCTAGGGGTGGGGGGCGTCTTCGATGGCGGCAGCGGTGTTGCGGTCCGGGCGCGTGGCGAGGAAGGATCCCGCGAGGACGAGCGGGAAGCCGATCACGATCCCCCAGGTGACCGGCTCGCTGAGCACGAGTACCCCGAGCACGACCGCGACCGCGGGGTTGATGAACGTGATGACGGTGGTGCGCGCAGGACCGACCTCGCCGATGAGGGCGAACAGGAGCACGAAAGCGAGTGCGGTGGGAATCACACCGAGGATGACGATCGACCACCAGGAACTCGCCGGCACGGCTTCGGTCGGCCACAGCCACCACACGAACGGCGCGTAGAGAACCGCATTCAAGGTCAGCGCCCAGGCGATGACGCCGAGGCTGGGCACATCGGACAGCTTCGTCGACACGATCATGGGTGCCGAGGCATAGCCGAGGACCGTGATGAGGGCCGCCCCGACACCCCAGAACTGCGCCCCCTCGACATCGAGTCCGACGAGCGCGGCGACACCGGCGAGGCCGACGGCGAGGCCCAGGACCCGGATTCCGCGCAGTCTCGGATCCAAGCCCAGCATGCGAGCGAGCACCGCGGCAACAAGCGGCACCATCGCAATGATGAGCGCGGTGAGGGAACTCGACAGCCGCTGCTCGGCATACCCCAGCGTCAAGAAGGCGATGGAGATCTCCAGCAGTGCGAAGGCCGCCACCCAGGGCCAGTGCCGCAGGGCCGGCAGCAGTTGATGGCGTGCTGCCGCGATGGGCACGAGGATGAGTGCGCCGATGGCCACCCGTAAACCGACGAGAACGGCCGGCTCGACATGTTCGACGGCGATCCGGATGAACAGATAGGGCGTGCCCCAGATCAGCCCGAGCGCGATGAAGAGGGCCAGCGCCCGGCGACTCACCTCGAACCGTGCCTAGAAGGTCGGTGA
>CAZVCZ010000147.1:0-2461 GCA_964626275.1 uncultured Bifidobacteriaceae bacterium
TCGACGCGATCCAGCCTCCCAGATTTCCGAAGTGGTCGTCGAGAAGGGTCGAGGAACCATCGGCAAGGGTTTCCTCGGCGAGTTCGTACAACCCGGTGTAGGTGGTCTCGATCGCGTATTCGGCTGCATCCTCGGCGCCGGTGTCGTAGCCGATCTCCACGGTCACCCCATCGCGTTCGAGCGGATCATCACCCAACGCGGGGGTGCTGTCGGGAAGTACCGATCGGACCCGCGCGGGATCGGGTTGCTCCGCGAGACGCTGAATACGCAGGGTGACCTCGATCTCGATGGCGGGATGCTCCTCGAGCACCTCGTCGACGTACCACCGGCGATACGCGGTCTGGCTCCACGAGGGCCAATCGAAGGTCACATGCGCGACGACCCGCGGCGGAAGTCCTTCGCCGGGAAGGCCATAACTGGTCTCCCAGGTGAGATCCCCGAGCAGCACATCGGACTGGAAGTGTTCCTCGAAGGCCTGGCGTTCGAGGAACGCTCCTTCGAACGCGTCCCGGAGCGCGCTGATCGCATCGGTGAACACGTGATCGAGCATGCCGACGCGAATGTATCGGCCCCGAGCGCTGAGCCGCGAGCCCCGAGCGAGGTCCCCGTGGAGGCGAGGGACTCGGTGAGGAACTCTTTGAGGATCGCAGTGAGGTCTCGATGACGTCTCTTGGGTGGGACCTCGTGTGAAAAGATCCGGCAATGAGCCTGGTTCTTCTCGACGTCGCCGATGGGGTCGCAACGCTGACCCTCAACAACCCTGAGGAGCGCAACACGCTCACCGCCCCCATGGTCGGTGAGATCGTTGCCGCCATGGACCGGATCGAGGCCGATACCAGTATCGGAGCGGTCGTGGTCACCGGTGCGGCGCCGGCGTTCTGCGCGGGAGCGAACCTCGGCAACCTCGCCGAGGCGACCGAAGCGGATCTGTTGAGGGTCTATGAGGGCTTCTTGCGGATCGCCCGCAGTCCTTTGCCGACCCTGGCAGCGGTCAATGGCGCGGCGGTGGGAGCGGGAATGAACCTGGCGTTGGGATGTGATGTCCGCATCGCTGCTCAACGAGCCCGATTCGACACCCGGTTCCTGCAACTCGGTGTGCATCCAGGCGGTGGACACACCTGGATGCTCCAGAGGATCTGTGGCCCTCAGGTGGCGCGGGCCGCGGTGCTCTTTGGCGAGGTGCTCGACGGCGCGGCAGCTGAACGTCATGGTCTCGTGCATCGCTGTGTGCCCGACGAGGAGCTCCTCGCTGTCGCCCAGGAGATGGCGGCGCGTGCCGCTTCGGCTCCGCGCGAGCTCGTCATCGAGACCAAGAAGACATTGCGCGACGTGGCCGCAATCGATGAACACGACGAGGCGATGAGTCGCGAGCTTGGACCCCAGTTGTGGTCCACCCGTCAACCGTTCTTCGCGGAGCGGGTCGCAGCCTTGGCGGCACGGATCTCCTCCAAGTCCTCCTGAGAGCGAGCCCCAGAGAGGCGGTGCGCCGTACCGGTGGGGACCAAGGTCCTTTCCTCGTGACGTCGAGCCGTGTACCGTGCCCTCGCAGGGGGAGCTAGTCGGAGACCGACCAAGGAGGTACCGATGAGCAAGCGCCACCGTGTCGAGCAGGTCCCCAGGGACCGGATCGGAACGCGAGCCCATGCCCGTGGGGAGCGGCATCGCATCCATACCGAACTACTCGACGTCGCCCATCAGGTCGAGGCTGGAGCTGATCCGGACGACGTGATCGATCCCGGTCCGGCCTGGAAACCCGAACACGGCCACGATGTCGAACGAGCCGCGAAAGACCCCAGCCGAAGGCTTCGGCATTGGAAGGTCAAGGACTGGAAGCGCCGCACCGTGCGTCGGCGGGCCCGGGCCCAGGCCTTCAACCGTCTCGCTCAGGGCTAGTCGCCTGACGGTCGCGGGTCGCCTGGGTGCCCCGGGGACCCGCGACCGGGGTGCGGATGGCGTTTGTCCTCTGTCGCGGCGCCCACGATGGCGCGTGCGATGGTGATGCCCCGTCGGGGCGTCACCGAGGAGGAACCCATGTCACTCATCACCCGCTCCAGTCGCACCCCGAGCCGCATGATGCCCTCGCCATGGCGATGGCCGTCGATGTGGTCGATGCCCGATCTCAACGACCGTTTCCTCGATATGGAGTCCCTGTGGGGCGAGGGCGCTGCGATCCATGTGGAGGAGTTCGCCGAGGACGGCACTTTCGTCATCCGCGCCGAGTTGCCCGGTATCGACCCGGATCGCGATGTCGAGATCACCGTGGTCGACGACCAGATGCGTCTGCGCGCCGAGCGCCGCCTCGAGGAACACGAAGAACAACGTCAGGGATATCGCAGCGAGTTCCACTACGGCAGTTTCCGACGCAGCATCACGTTGCCGGTGGGAGCGAAAGCCGATGAGGTGAAGGCCTCCTACAAAGACGGCATCCTCGAGGTGCGCATCCCGATGGGCCAGCCCTCGG
>CAZVCZ010000148.1:0-2453 GCA_964626275.1 uncultured Bifidobacteriaceae bacterium
GCCGGCCACGCCATGCCGGAGGGCACGACATCGGTGCACTGCTCAATCCTGTCGGCAAGGAGCTGCTGACGTTCCCGATAGGCCCGCAGGCTCTCGGGACTAGAAAGTTGTGGGGATCGCCTCCGCGTCGTCGCTGAGCGCGTCTCGCCCTGCTCTGGGCTCAGCTCGGTGGTGTAGCGGGGCGCGATCACCCGGATCCCCACGGGGAGATCAGGTTGTTCGGCGATGTCGGCGAGCAGATGCTCCGCCCAGCCAGGACGCGGACCACCGACGCCATGGAGATAGATCACCAGCGGGTCCGCAGCCATTCCAGCAGCGTACGTTCCCTCGCTATCGCGTTTCCCGCTCACCACCACCGGTCGGGGTACTGACGGTCGCCGAGGAGTTGGTGGGTCGCCCACACCAGGAGGATCGCCAGGAGCACCAGGATGAGCAGCGCGGGGAACATGATCAGCGCCACCGACCAACTCGGATCCGAGATCTCCGCGATCAGCGCCACGGCGACGGCCGGGGCATGGAAGGCGCCGACGAGGTGCATCAGGAGCAAGATCACCCCCGTACCGAGGATGGCCATAAGGACCGTCGGCCCGGGAAGCGCGGCTACTCCCAGGCCGATCACACCCGCGATCACATAGGACACCAGAACTCGAAGCGGCCGGGATGCCGGCGATCCAGATGTCGCGAACACCAGCACGTAGGTCACCACGGGACCGAGCAGCAAAGGCTCTGCCGGGGCATCGAGAGAACGCAGCACGAGATAGGCCAGCAGCAGCAGCGACAGGCCGAGAGTCTCGACAGCGACGAGCGGGATGAGGCGATGCCAGGGCAGCCGCTCCGTGGGATCGGAGACTGGTTGGATCCGGCCCGGATGCCAGTGCTTCTTTGGGATTGGGTCGCTCATCGTGGACCAGCCTAGGCGGTGCTGCATGAGCCTGGATTCCGTCTGGAAGGCTGTTACGAAAGTGACCTGGAGTGTTCTGCTGCGACGCAGGGTGATTCAAGTGACGAGCTTTCGAAAATTCCCCCGATGGAATTCGAGAAAAACTCTTGTGTCCCCGAATCGAACGCTGATAGAACTTCTCCTGCCGGACGAGAGATCGACCGGAGGCACCAAAGGAAGCTCCCCAACCGGGGCTCGCAAGAGGACCGGGGAGAGCAGGGAATCCTGCGGAGGCACGTGCCAGTGGCCTCGGAGCAACGTGAGGTGAGCAGGACGCGCGAACCGAAGATCGGTGGCGCCCCCGCAAGGGGTGCGACGGACCAGGTGGTGGCACAAACCGCCGGTTCTGCCCGCAAGGGCTGCCGAGCGAGGAGCGGCGACCTCATGGTGAGACCCCTCGAACTCATACTTCGAGGGGTCTCATCCTTTTATAGGGGTTCTCGTCGCTCAGGTGGTGGCGCCACGCCGGAGAAACTCGGCCAACCGATCGAAGCCCTCATCAATATCGACGCGAGGGCTCCACTGCAGGGCCTCTCGAGTGGCCTGCTGATCGAACCAGTGGGCGGTCGCGAGTTGCTCGGCCACGAACGGCGTGATGACCGGATCGCCTTCCCGACCGGTCCGCTCCCACGCGGCCGACAGAACATGTCCGGCTGCCCGAGCGACCGGATAGGGAATCCGCGCTTTCGGGCCAGCTAATCCTGCTGCTCTCGCAATGCGCGTGAGCATCTCGACGACAGTGCGCGGCTGACCATTGGAGACGACGAACGCTCGACCCTGGACCTCAGGATGTTCGACCCGCTCAAGCGCGGAAATAATCGCGTCCGCGGCGTTGTCGATGTAGGTGGTGTCGATCAGGGCTGCACCATCACCAATGACGACGAGTCGACCGGCGCGCGCTCGGTCGATGATGCGCTGGGTCAACTGCGTGTCGCCCGGCCCCCACACCAGATGCGGTCGAACCGCGACCCGAGCCATCTCGGCCTCCGTCTCGGAGGCGGGGTTGAGGACGAGTTGTTCGGCCATGGCCTTGCTGCGGGAGTAGTGGCTGCGTGCGTGCTCAGGTTCAGCCGGGTCAGCGTCGGCACCGATGAGCGCGGTTCCGGTGTGGGAGACCGACGGGCTGGAGACCAGCACGAAGCCCCGAACGCCTGCGTTCGTCGCCGCTTCCAGGATTGCGGAGGTTCCGCGAACGTTGACGCGCTCGAACTCCGCCCACGGCCCGGTGACATCGACTCGCGCCGCAGCATGCACGACACGATCGACCTCGGCACATGCTCGCTGCCGCACCTCTTCGTCGTTGATGTCACCCTGCACCTGTTCGATCCCCAGCCCGCGCAACGACTTCGGCAGTTCGCGTCTTTGCAGGGTTCGCACGTTGTAGCCGCGCTCGATCAGGCCCCGCGCCACCGCTCCCCCGACGACACCGGAGGCACCGGTGACGAGCACGCGCTCAACCATCGAACCCTCCCTCGGAGCGCCGACCGGCAGTGCCGGCGAGAAGCCGGGATGC
>CAZVCZ010000149.1:0-2416 GCA_964626275.1 uncultured Bifidobacteriaceae bacterium
TCGAGTGTCTGGGTGGGCGATACAGGAATCGAACCTGTGACCTCTTCCGTGTCAAGGAAGCGCGCTAGCCCCTGCGCCAATCGCCCGTGCTGGTGGTGCCCGTGCTCGTGTTCCTGCGAGGTGGAGACGGGATTTGAACCCGTGTAGAGGGATTTGCAGTCCCTTGCCTCGCCTCTCGGCCACTCCACCGAAAGGTCTCGTGGACCCTTCGAGCGGACGACGGGACTCGAACCCGCGACCCTCACCTTGGCAAGGTGATGCGCTACCAACTGCGCTACGTCCGCGTGGGCGGGGTTGCCGCCAAGCACACGACCATAGCCGACTCACCTGTCCTCGCTCAACGCGCCCCCTAGGCGGTGGGGGCGCGGCAGGATAGTCGCGTGTCCACTCCAGCAGCGGCTCGATTCGGCAGCCGCATTGCGACCGAACTGGTCGAGGTGTCGCATGACCTGACCCGTCTGTCGGAGGGCGGGATGTGGGCGGTCTCACTGCCGTACTCCGGGCTACCGGTGCTCGCTCGGTTCGCCCGGTGGGGTAAGGGCGACCTGCAGGATGTGGCCGGGCCCTGGCGCGGACCGAGCCTGTGGTCCACATCGATGGATCGCGAGCGGTATCAGGCATCGGTGTCCCAGATCAGGCAGGACATTGCCACCGGGCGGATCTATCAGGCGAATCTGTGTCGCATCCTCTCCGCACGCCTTCCTGATGGATGTGCTCGCGACATTGGTGGACTGCACGCACTGCTCGAACGGGACAACCCGGCCCCCTACGCGGGAATGCTCCGCCTTCCCGATCACGGCATCCATATCGCCAGCGCCTCGCCAGAGTTGTTCCTCCGCCGACACGGCGATGTCGTGGAGTCGGCCCCAATCAAGGGCACGGCAGCAAAGGCCGATCAGCTTCTGGAGAAGGATCGAGCTGAGAACGTGATGATCGTCGATCTCGTGCGCAATGACCTGTCACGGGTCTGTCGCCCGGGCAGCGTGGAGGTGCCGGCCCTCCTTGCCATCGAAGAGCATCCGAGCCTGGTCCACCTCGTGTCGAGGGTGCGGGGACGACTCCACCAAGACGCCAGTTGGACGGATTTGTTCGAGGCCACCTTTCCACCCGGTTCGGTCACGGGTGCCCCGAAGCACACGGCGATCCAGGTGATCGCCGAGCAGGAACCCGTTCCCCGCGAGGCGTACTGCGGTGCCTTCGGCTGGGTCGATGCGGACCGAGGTGAGGCGGAACTCGCCGTCTCGATCCGGACCTTCTGGATCTCGGGGTCTCCCGATGAGCCCTGGGTGAACTTCGGAACTGGGGCCGGCATCACCTGGGGCTCGGATCCCGATCAGGAGTGGCGAGAGACGCAGTTGAAGGCGCGGCACCTCATCCACGTAGCCTCCGGACAGTGGCCGGGCGGGGAGTCGGCCACGACCCCCATGCACGCTGGCGTCAGGAGCAGTTCGTGAAGATCTGGATGAACGGCGAACTGCGCAGTGCCGATGAGGCTCGCGTGAGTGTCTTCGATCATGGTTTCACCGTGGCGGACGGCGTCTTCGAGACGTTGAAGATCCAGGATGGGTCCGCTTTCGCTGTTCGCCGCCATCTCGAACGGCTGGGCCGTTCCGCGCTGGGAATGGGCTTGCCGGCTCCCGATCTCGAGGAGATCCGCCACGGCATTGACGAGGTGGTGGCGGCGAATCGGGCTGAGCTACCCGATCTCGGCCGACTCCGGGTGACCTATACGGCTGGATCGGGACCGCTGGGTTCGGATCGTTCGCCGGGGGGATCCGGCCCGACTCTGGTGGTCGCCGCCACTCCGATGACCGCTTGGCCCGAATCGGCCGCGGTGATCACGGTGGCGTGGCCACGAAATGAGCGCAGCCCACTCGCAGGGGTGAAGTCGACGTCCTACGCCGAGAATGTGATCGCACTCGCCGAAGCCCGACGCCAGGGCGCGAGCGAGGCGCTCATGGCGGACACCCAGGGTCGGTTGTGTGAGGGAACGGGGAGCAATGTCCTCGTGGTGATGGGGGATCGGATCATCACCCCCACGCTGGCCACAGGGGCACTTCCCGGCATCACGCGATCCCTGGTGATCGAGTGGTGCGGGGTTGAGGAGATGGATCTCCCGTGGGAATCCCTCGGTGATGCCGATGCGCTCATGCTCACCTCCAGCACCCGGGACGTCCAGCCCGTGCATCGGATCGACGAGCGAGATCTCTCGCCGCTGCCGCAGATAGCGCGCGACTGCGTGACGGAGTTCCGGCGCCGAGCCACCCTCGACATCGATCCCTGAGGAGTGAAAGCACGGGGAGCGGCACGGCAAACCCGGCGACGGCTCGCTGGGCACGGCTGCGATACCCTCGCCTGGCTCGGGCGATTAGCTCAGTGGTAGAGCACTCGCTTCACACGCGAGGGGTCACTGGTT
>CAZVCZ010000150.1:0-2380 GCA_964626275.1 uncultured Bifidobacteriaceae bacterium
GGATCGGTGGTGAGGAAGGGAACGAGCTGGCTCACACCGCACCTCCTCGCCTATCACGCTCAAGCTCCCCGGTGTGGGAAGCGCTACCCCTCGAGGTTAACCCGCGTGCCGGCGGGAATCCCGCTGGCACGCTGCGCATCGAGGGCATGATTGAGCAGGATCACCGCAGCAGCCTGGTCGATGACGGCCCGTGAGCGACGGGTGTCCCGGCCCGTTCGATGCAGCCCCCGCTGGGCCTCCCGCGTCGTCAGTCGCTCATCGAGCAGCCGCACCTCTCGATCGGTGCGACCGGCGAGTTCCCGGGCAAAGCCTTGCACTGCGTCAGCGGCCGGACCCGGTTCTCCCGAGAGAGTCAGAGGCAATCCCACGATGATGGCGCGCGCATCGAATTCCTCGGCGAGATCGATGATCCGTTGAATCGTGGTGGTATCACGGGCGAGGGTCGCCTCCGGCAGAGCGAGAACCCCGTGGGCGTCACTGCGTGCGATACCGACGCGGACGGAGCCGACATCGACGGCGAGAAGCACCCCCATCGGCGCCGTTCCCGGCGAAGATGCGGCGGCCTCGTCATCCGCGGTCATGCCGTTCCTCTGGACGCATCGGGGTGATTCCTCAACGCCCCTCAGCTCGCTGGGTGACGAGAGCAATCACATCGTCGAAGGCTCGATCGACACCATCGACGCGGGTGCCACCCCCCTGGGCGATGTCGTCCTTGCCACCCCCGCGACCCTCCACCGCGGGGAGCGCTGCGTCGAGGACCTCCTTGGCGGAAAGCCCGAGTTCACGACAGCGCTCGTTGACCACACTCACGAGAGCGACTCGTCCATCGGCCACGGCAGCGCCGATCATGGCGACTCCTCGATCGGGTCGCACTGTGCCTCGCGCACGAAGCGCGAGTTCCCGCAGGTCCCCCGCGTCCGTTCCGTCCGGCGCGCGGTAGCACCACACTCGGAAGTCACCGACATCGCGGCCCTCACCGATCACGCCTTCGACATTGCTCGTCAACTGGGCGGTCTTGATGCGCTGCAATTCCCGCTCCGCGTCCTTCAGTCGCGCCATGAGAGTCTCCATGCGTTCGGGGAGTTCCTCCGCCGGAACCTTCGCCAGCGACGCCAAACGATTGACCAGGATGTGCTCGCGGGCGAGATGCTGATACGCGTCGACCCCGACGAGCGCCTCCACCCGGCGAACCCCAGCCCCGATCGAGCCTTCCGAGAGGAAGGTCACGACGCCAAGTTGGCCCGATCGCTGCGCGTGAGTTCCGCCGCATAGTTCATGTGCCCAGTCTCCGACAGACACGACCCGCACTCGTTCTCCGTACTTCTCACCGAACAGTGCCATGGCTCCGAAGTTTCGAGCCTCGTCGATGGCCATCTCCCGAGCCGTCACATCGAGATCAGCGATCAGCATCTCGTTCACCCGCGCTTCAACGTCGCCGAGGACGGATTCCGGAACGGCCGAGGCCGAGGGGAAATCGAAGCGGAACCGGCCCGGGGCGTTCTCCGAACCCATCTGGGTGGCCGTCTCGCCGAGGATCTCGCGGAACGACCGATGCACCATGTGGGTCGCGGTGTGGGCCCGGGAGATCGCGCGACGCCGTTCGACATCGACGCGTCCGAGGATTTGCGACCCGGTGCTCACCTCACCAGAGGACACACTCGCGCGGTGGACGAACAATCCGGGGACGGGTGACTGCACATCGAAGACTTCGAGAACCGCACCGTCTGGCGTCTGGAGCATCCCGTGATCGCCGAGCTGACCACCCGCTTCGGCATAGAACGGACTGCGATCCATGACGACCTCGACGTAGTCGCCCTCGGCCACGGCATCGACCACGGCACCATCGCGCAGGAGGCCGGTCACTCGTGCCTCGGTGTGGACCTCGTCGTATCCGGTGAAGGTGGTGGTTCCGCCGGAGTCGAGGATCTCCCGGTAGACCGTGACCGGGGTGACACCTGACTTGCGCGATCGAGCATCAGCCTTCGCTCGCTCCCGCTGCTCCCCCATGAGACGCGCGAAACCCGCTTCGTCGACATCGAGTTCCGCCTCGCGCGCCATCTCAAGTGTCAATTCGATGGGGAAGCCGTAGGTGTCGTGCAGCGCGAACGCCTGCTCCCCGGACAGTTCACGGCCACCCCTGTCCTGGATCTCCTGGACGGCGACGTCGAAGATCTGGGTTCCGGTGCGCAGTGTCTGGGAGAAGATCCCCTCCTCCTGTTCGGCCACCGACTCGATGCGGCGTGCCTCGTCATTCAACTCCGGATACTGCGGGGCCATCGCCAGGATGGAAGCCTGCATGAGGGATGTGATCGAGGGTTCCTCGCAGCCGAGGAGGCGCATGGTGCGGATCACCCGTCGCATCAGTCGACGCAGGACATAT
>CAZVCZ010000151.1:0-2333 GCA_964626275.1 uncultured Bifidobacteriaceae bacterium
AGCGGCGCGTTCCCGCCATCGATGATGCGGACGCGGGGGTCATCGCCGACCACCTGCTTCACGACGACGGCGGTGTCGTCGGTCGATCCGTCATCGAGGATGACGATCTCGAGATCCGGCAGGCCCTCCTGGGCGAGGAGCGCGAGGAGAGTAGGTGTCACTCGTCCGGCTTCATTGCGCAGTGGGACGAGAACAGAAACCCGTTCGGGCACAGTGATGTCCTCGGGCATGACCGTGCGCAGATGGCGCAGGTTGGCGAGTGTGTGAGCAGTGACAACCGTGCTGGTGAGGGCGCCGGCTCCGGCGAGACCGCGCAGCATCGCTGTGCGTCGGCTGAGCCGCTGCCTCATGTGACCTCCTGCTGTCGTCTGCGGAGGGTATCCGGTCGGGACTGGATCATCCGCCAGGCCCAGGGAATGACAGCCAGCCCCATGAGCACTCCACCCCACGCAGCGACCGCTGGTCGGCCGAGGAACACCAGATTCGCGAGGATGTTCGAAAGGTAGACCCAACCCAGCATGAGCGTCGGCACACCATCAGGTACATCGTCTCGGCAGGGCAGGAGGCTGAGCAGGCCGATCATCACCAGCGCGGTGAGCAGCCATCCCAGGTAGTTCCCGATGGGGATGCCGGGCACGCCCCAGAGAGCGGGCGTGGGGTCCGCCCACTCCCAATGACCCTCGGCGACCATCTGCGGATCCAAGAACACATCCCAGGTCGCCAACAGCCAAGCACCGATCACCGTCACGAGCACACGCGAGCGAGCGAGGCGCTGGGCGGCCAGCAGGGCCGGATAGGCCATCATCGCCCAGGCGAGGGGGATGACGAGGGGAACGCCGAGCACCTTGGCGCCGAGGCTCTCGGTGTAGTCGTAGACCCCGAACGGGAATCCCGTGGAGCGTCCGATCGATTCGACGAGCAGTCCTAGGCCGACGCTGATCGCGAGGTATCCGAGGGTCCACCAAGCACCCCGGGTGAGCCACGCATGGCTGGCGCTGGCGATGAAGAAGGTGAGCACCGTGGCGATGGTGATCGCGTCGCGGGCGTCACCGGCGAGAATCCAGGTGATGTGGCCCAGGATGGTGAGTCCGGCGAAGATCCAGGGGATCACGAGGAGGGGCGACCTCGACGTCGATCGGTCGGAGTTCACGGAGGACACGTCTGCTGAGCCTAGCCATTGAGGGCGCTTCGAGGACTAGGCTGCCCACGCAGGGCGGCATGTGGTCGCCTGCGGGGCTGGAGGACGAGTCGAGGGCGCGAGAGGAGCACCATGGGACGCAAGCCCAAGGAGCAGTCCGCGGCGATACGCCCACCGTCGCCGGATCCATATTCGACACCTGATCTGGTCTCGCCGCAGATGAGGCGGATGGGCGGATATGCCTGGCGACTGGCCGCCATCGGAGTTGTGGCCTTCGGCCTCCTCCTCCTGCTCGGCCCGGTGCAGGCACTAGCCCTTGCGATCTTCTTCGCCCTGCTTGTCGCTGCGTGGCTGATGCCGCTGACCAATGCGATGGCCCGTGTCATGCCGCGCGGCCTGGCCGCGACGCTGGCGATCATCGGCTTCCTCATCGCCGTTGGTCTGGTCATCATGTTCATCGGTCTGTCCACGGCGAGCCAGTGGGACGGCATAGCCCGGGCGTTCCAGCAGGGAGTCAGCGATCTAGAGGTCTGGCTGCGCGAGGGGCCCTTCCAGATCACCGATGCTCAGGTCACCCAGGCCTATGACGCGGTGGTGAACTTCATCCGCGAGTCCGGTGGCGACATTGCCCTGGGAGTTCTCTCCGGCCTGGGAAGTGTGTTGGGCCTCGGCACCGCGCTCGCCGGGGGGATCTTCGTGCTCATCTTCGCCCTGTCGCAGCCGGAGCGGATGCTGAAGTGGTTTGTGGGTTGGATGCCGCGGCGCAACCGGCAGACGATCGAGGACTCGATGCGCATTGCCTGGGAGGGCTTCTCGCAGTATTCCCAGGGCGTTGTTCTCGTCGCCATCACTAACGCCGTCGTCGTCACGGTCGTGCTGTTGATCATGGGCGTGCCGCTGGCGATTCCCCTGGGCATCATCGTGTTCTTCGGCGCGTTCATTCCCTATATCGGCGCACCGATCGCGATGTTCCTGGCGGCTTTCGTCGCTCTAGTCACCAATGGCCCCCTCGCCGGTGCGCTCGTGGTCGTGCTGATCTTCCTCATCGGCCAGCTCGAAGGGAATGTCCTGCAGCCGCTCATCATGGGCAAAACCGTCAACCTGCACCCACTCGCAATCGTCCTGGTGACCGCTGCGGGCGCGGCCTACTTCGGTCTCATCGGTGCGCTGATCGGCGTCCCGCTCGCCGCCGGCG
>CAZVCZ010000152.1:0-2304 GCA_964626275.1 uncultured Bifidobacteriaceae bacterium
TGCTCGCGGCCCTCGTCGTCTCCGGTCTCGCTGTCGACCGGTTCTGCTTCGAGGGATTCTGCTCCCGTAAGGCCGGGGAGCGGCGCCGCCATCTGGAGTCGCTCGCGGCGGAGCCGCGCACGATGGTGTTCTTCGAATCCCCGCACCGCATCGCCGCCACGCTCGCGGACATGGTCGAGATCTTCGGCGCGCAGCGCCCGGCTGTCCTGGCCCGGGAGTTGACCAAGACCCATGAGGAGGTCATCCGGGGAGATCTCGCGCATCTGGTCGAGCGGGCGGCGGAGGGGGTGCGCGGTGAGATCACGCTCGTCATCGCCGGTGCTCCGGCGGCTCCGGCGAGCACCGAACCCGCGGAGTGGGTGGCCCGGGTGCGCGTGGCGGAGGAAGCTGGGATCGATCGACGCTCGGCTATCGCCGATGTCGCCCGTGAGCTCGGGGTGCCCCGCCGCGAGGTCTACGACGCCGTAGTCGCCGCTCGCCACCGCGACGCGCAACCGTAGGATCGCCGTCCATGGCCGCCTACTACGTCACGACGCCGATCTACTACGTCAACGACGCCCCCCACATCGGCCACGCCTACACCACCACTGCCGGGGATGTGCTCACCCGCTGGCGTCGCCAGCGTGGGGAGGAGGTCTGGTATCTCACCGGGGTCGATGAGCACGGTACGAAGGTCCAGCGGGCGGCGGAGGCCGGCGGGGTGCACCCGCAGGAGTGGGTCGATCGGCTCGTCCACGATGCGTGGCGCCCGGTCCTGGAGACGATCGACGCGGCTAATGACGACTTCATCCGCACCACCGAGGACCGCCATCGCGAGGGTGTTCGTCGGTTCTGGGAGGCGGTGCGCGAGAACGGCTACGTCTACGAGGCCGATTACGAAGGCCCTTACTGCGTCGGGTGCGAGGAGTTCAAGCTCCCCGGCGACATCGTCACCGGCGAGAACGATGAGCAGCTCTGCCCGGTTCATGGCCGACCGGTGGAGATGCTCAGTGAGCGCAACTACTTCTTCAAGCTCTCGGCGTTCACGGATGCACTCATCGAGCACTATGAGGCGAATCCGAAGGCGATCGAGCCGGCGAGTGCCTATAACGAGGTGATGAGCTTCCTGCGCGCCGGGTTGGTCGACATCTCGATGTCGCGGTCGAGTGTGTCCTGGGGCATCGGGCTTCCCTGGGATGAGCAGCAGGTCGTCTACGTCTGGTTCGACGCGTTGCTGAACTATGCCACCGCGGTCGGCTACGGCGCTGACCCAGACTCGCCCGAGGGCCGCATGTTCGCCAACACTTGGCCGGCTGATGTGCATCTGGTCGGCAAGGACATCCTGCGGTTCCACGCGGTGTACTGGCCGGCGATGCTGCTCGCCGCAGGAGTGGCGCTGCCGCGCAAGGTGTTCGCCCATGGCTGGCTGCTCGTGGGTGGGGAGAAGATGAGCAAGACCCGGCTCACCGGCATCTCCCCGGAGCAGATCACCGATCACTTCGGCGCAGATGCGTTCCGCTACTACTTTATGCGCGCGATCGCCTTCGGCCAGGACGGCTCGTTCTCCTGGGAGGACATGTCGGCGAGATACACCGCCGAACTCGCGAATGGGCTGGGCAATCTCGCCTCGCGCTGCACCGCGATGGTGCAGCGTTACCGCGATGGCTTGCTGCCCGCTCCCGGCGAGTCGACCGAAGCAGAGACTGCGCTGCAGGACATGCTTGACACCGTCGCAACGCAGGCCGATGAGTGCATGTGCGCCCTGGACTTCTCCGGCGGCATCGGGCAGGTCCGGTCCTTCGTCGATGCGGTGAATCTCTATGTCACCGAATCCGAGCCGTGGGTGCTGGCGAAGGACGAGGCGCAGGCCCAGCGGCTCGACACTGTGCTCTACACGATCGCGGAGTCGCTGCGTGCGATCGCGGTGCTCTACAACCCGGTGATGCCGCACGCGATGAGCGAACTGTGGTCGATGCTCGGCGCCGACACCGCTCTCGGGCCGATTGGCGAGCAATCAGTTCTCGAGGTGGCACGCTGGGGGCAACTCCCCCCAGGGGCGACGGTGACCAAGGGCGACCCGCTCTTCCCGCGGTTGGAAGAGCCCGAGGCGTAGGGGACGTCGACGCATGGCGAAGAGCGATCAGGGGCGCCCCGAGACGCCCGAGGCCCTGCCGCGACCCGTGGTGGATTCGCACTGCCACCTCGACGTGGTCGACCGGCACCTCAAGGGCAGCGAGGAGGAACTCGGCGTCGATGCGGCGTTGCGGCGGGCTGCCGAGGTCAACGTCACCCGGGTCGTCCAGGTCGGCTGCGATGTGGAGTCCT
>CAZVCZ010000153.1:0-2166 GCA_964626275.1 uncultured Bifidobacteriaceae bacterium
GGTCGCGATGCGATCCAGTGCCCGGCGCACGATCCCCGCGACCGGCTTCTCCCCCATGAACTCGGCGGCCAGTTCGCGCATGCGGGTCGTGGTCTCATCGAGATGGCGCTCCGCCGTCTCGAGGATCTCCCCCGGCGCGATCTCCTCATCGAGGTTGTGCCACACCGCTGCGCTGTACAGCCGGACACCCAATCGCGGATCCCGCTGCGCTCGCGGCTGCTGATCGACCAGCCAGGCGATGTGCTCATCGACCGCGGCATTCGCCTGCGCGGCGACATCCGTGACGTCCATTCCGCACGAATCCGCGAGCGACATGACCTGCTCGACGACACCGGCGAAGCCCTGCAGTTGCGCGATCGCAGTCTCGCAGTGGATACCGCTCATCTCGCCGAGGGTGCTCCGCGCATCGGCCAGGAATCTCGGCACATCCCCCAGCCGTGCAGCCGCCGATTCGACGCGTTCGGCTGCGGGCGCGAAATCACGCGCAGTGAGGAGATAGAGCGCCGTCGCGGGATTCCAGGTCATCGGGTCCCATTCCTGGCGTCGCACCTCGGCGAGGTCGAAGCGCATCGCGGTGATGCGGGCCCGCAGGATCTCGAGATCGACGAGATCCGAGGTGTCGAGTTCGACATCGTCGACAGCATCGAGTCGAGTGAGGTGATCGTCGAGGCGGACCACCAAATCGGCGACGGCACCGGGCGTGCGATCGGGCAGGCGGTCATCGAAGCGGTGATCACCCATCGAGGTGGCCGACACAGGATTAGCCTCAAGCAGGTCGTCGATCGCTGCCGCTGCTGCGGAGCGGAACTCCTCCGTGGCCGCGTTCACGCGCGTTCTCCTCGTTCGACCGCGCGAATGCGATCTGCATGCTCGCGAGTAGCCGCCCGCAAGGCGCCCTCGGCATCCCAGCCACGATCGCGCGCTTCAGCGACAACGCCGAGCAGGAACTCCCCGAGTTCGAGTTCCCCGTCGATCCCTGCCAGCGCTGCAGCGGCATCCGCGCGCGCAGGAACCTCGACGTCGAGGGATGCGCTGCGGGACAGATGCTTCGCTGCCGAGAGCAGCGCGGGCAGGGCGGAGGGAATCCCTTCCGTCACCGAACTGCGGCCCTTCTCGGCGGCCTTCAACTCATGCCAGCGGACTTCGACATGCTCCGGGGTCGACGCGGTGTCGTCGGCGAACACATGGGGGTGGCGTCGGATCAGTTTCGCGACGATGCCATCGGCCACATCATCGATGTCCCAGCCCTCCTCGGGAACCTCCTGGGCGATGCGGGCGTGGAAGACCACCTGCAGCAGCAGATCACCGAGTTCCTCCCGCAAGGCTTCTGAGTCCTCGGCCTCGATCGCCTCGACGACCTCATAGGCCTCTTCGATGAGGTACTCCACGAGGCTGGCGTGAGTCTGGCGGGCATCCCAGGGGCAACCGCCCGGGGAACGGAGCCGATCCATCACCGCCACGAGTTCGGTGACGTGCTCACCGGTGGTCGCTGCCTGTCCGGTGGTCACAGTTGCTCCGCGCTCACTCCGCCTGGGCGGCGGGGGTCGACAGATCGTCGGGGACCGGCCCCAGGGAAAGCTGGGCTGGATCCCAGGTGCCGAAGCGCGGGGACACCGTGACGTCGAGTTCCTCCGACAGCGCCACGACATACTCGAACACCGCGGAGTTCTGCGTCTGCGGATCGCCCCCGGGATCGAGGACCACGCCCATATCCCGCACCAGCAGCGACACCCGGACCTGGGATATCAACTGCGACGGCGGGATATCGCTTTGCAGCAGGGCGTCCTCGAGCGCTTGGCGACCGCCGGCATTCGCTTCGAGCTGGAGCACATCGGCGTCGACAGCGCCATCGGTCACTGTCACACCCAATCGATCGGCTGCCTGCTCCACGAGGTTCGTGATCACGAGACGGTTGATGATGCCGGTGGTCACGGCCTGGTTCGGGGTATCCGCCGGAAGCCCGCGGGCGGTGTTGACCTCCGCGAGCTGTGCGGCGACCTCGCTGGTCGGGATCCGCTCCGAGCCGAGGACCGCGGCCGACCCCGCAGCGACGGCACCACCGCAGGCCGCGAGGGTGAGCCCCGCAAGCGCTAGGGCGACACTCACGCGCACTCGGGTGGATCGGGTCATGCTCACGCGTTACTCCCAGTCGTGTCCGGGCTGATC
>CAZVCZ010000154.1:0-2091 GCA_964626275.1 uncultured Bifidobacteriaceae bacterium
CCACAGGCTGCTCGCCGTGGCCGCGTGCGGTAGGGCGCACAGATCCCGACCACGACGAGCATCGGCCCCCGAACCCTCCGGAATGGAGTGAGGGTCCGGGGGCCGTTAACTTTCACCCGATCGACAGGGAGGACCGCTAGCGTGGAGTCCATGTCCATCCTCGTCGTCGATGATGATCCCGCTCTCCGCCAGGCGCTGACGCGGATTTTGTCCTTCGAGGGATACGAGGTCGAAGTCGCACCGACCGGTCACGATGCATTGGAGCTCGTCGGCCAGGCGGACCTGATGGTGCTTGATCTCGGGCTCCCCGATCTCGATGGACTCGACGTGGCGCGTCGCGTGCGCGCAGCCGGACATGCTCTGCCGATCCTGGTGCTCACCGCGCGCGGTGAGGTTGGTGATCGAGTCGCTGGTCTCGACGCTGGCGCTGATGACTACCTGCCGAAGCCCTTCGATCTGTCGGAGTTGCTGGCCCGTGTGCGTGCTCTGTTGCGACGCACTCAGCCGCACGCGGGAGCCACGGTGTTCACCCTCGGCGACATGACCGTGGACACCTCGAGGCGAAAGGTGACGCGGGAGGAGGAGGAGATCATCCTCACCAAGACCGAGTTCGCACTCCTTCAGGTGTTGCTGTCCGCGGATGGCGCGGTCGTCGAACGCAGTGACCTGATGACGGAGGTGTGGGGATTCGCCTCCCCCACCCTGGATTCGAATCTGGACACCTACGTGTCCTATGTGCGGCGCAAGACCGAGGCGGGCGGACGTTCACGACTGGTCCACACGGTGCGGGGGGTCGGCTTCGTCGCGCGGGTCGATCCGTGAGACGCAGCCTGCGCACCACCGTCGCCCTCATCGTGGCGTTGACGGTGTTGCTCACCGTCGCAGGCCTCGCCGCGGCGATCTGGCTGTTGACCCGCAACACGCTGATGCAAAGCGTCGACGCCTCTCTGGTGTCGCGCATCCAGGCCGGCATCTTCCTCACGCCGCCGGATGAGGAGAACATTCCCTTCGTCCGACCGCCTATCCCGGGACAGCCGACGGTGATCGTCGACGCGGTCCTCGCGGATGGCGAGGTCTATGACATCGACACTCAGACATACGACCTGCCTGCCGATGAGCTCGATGTGCAGATTTCTCTCTCCCCGCCTGGCACAAGCGCGTTCAGCACTCGCCTCACGCCGACGGGCGAGACCGTGCGGGTCTATACGGTCGCGGTCCAGGAGGGAGCAGCGGCCCGAGCGATCCGCAGTCTCGAGGAGACCCAGTCCAACCTCGTGCAGTTGGCGACCATCCTCGCCATCGGTGGGGGGATTGCAGTAGCCGTCGGTGCCGTCGCAGGTGTCATCGCGGTACGGCGTTCGACCACACCGCTCGTGCAGGTCGCCGATGCGATGGGAGCGTTGTCTCGCGGTGAGCGCGATGCTAAGCCTCCGGTCGCCCGAGGCGGTGCACCGCGGGAGATCGTCGATGTGGTCGATGCGACGACGACGTTGCAGCGAGAACTCGCGCGCAGCCAGGCCCAGCAGGAGCAGCTCGTCCAGGATGCCGGACATGAGTTGCGCACCCCCCTGGCTTCTCTTCGCGCGAATGTGCAGTTCGCCGCGCGGACCGCAACCGACGAGACGACCGCGGAGTCGCTCGCTGCAGCGCAGTCGGAACTCGATGAACTCGGTCGACTGGTGGAGGAACTCCTCGCTCTCGCGGCCCGCGACGAACAGGCCCGCGAGGTGGTGGAACTCGACATTCGAGGTGCCGCCGAGGCTGCGGCTCGCCGCTCGATACGCCGATGGAATCGCACGATCGACGTCGAGGTTCCCGACGAACCCGTGATCATGAGGATCGACCCGATCGGGTTGGCGGAGATCCTCGGCAACTGCCTCGATAACGCGGCGAAGTTCACCCCCGAGGACGCGCCGATCGTTCTGTCGGTCGCAACAACAGCTGACAGCGCGATCCTCGAGGTCCGCGATGGTGGCCCGGGAATCCCCGCGGATCAGCGTGCGGCGGTTCTCGAGCGCTTCCATCGCACAGCGGAAGCCCGCGGACTGCCCGGCAGCGGCCTGGGGCTGTCGATCGTGGCCCGCGCGGTGG
>CAZVCZ010000155.1:0-1995 GCA_964626275.1 uncultured Bifidobacteriaceae bacterium
AGTCCAGCGAGTTTGGCGTATATCCGCTACTTTTATCCGTTTCGCCGATTAATGAATGTGCAAAAGGTGCGGTTGCGACCACGGCTGGACTATCGGAAAGTAGTCCGCCCCAACGGGGGTGGACTACGCGCTGCGAGGACTTACCGGCCCCGGCGAGCGACCTCCAGAGCCTCATCGAGGATCTCGAAGCTCTCGGTGTCGAAGGCAACGAGGATGATTCGCTCCAACGTTCCGAGGTGCTCAGTCGTCACGGAGGTAGCGATCGCTGCGGCGCGACGACGCGGAAATCGATAGATCCCCGTCGAGATACTCGGAAATGCAATCGAGAACAGACCACGGTCCTCGGCGATGGCGAGTGACGACTCGTACGCCGAGCGAAGCAACTCATCGCAGCGCTCGGGTTGTTGATCGTCCCAGATCGGGCCGACGGCATGGATGATGTGGCGGACGCCACGGTCTTCGAGATCAAACGCCGGTGTTGCCACGGCAGATCCCGTGGGGCATCCCCCGATCGCCCGACACGCCTCACTCAAGCGCTGGTCACCAGCAGCGTCAAAGATCGCTCCGCACACGCCTCCCCCGGCACGAAGTCCCGAGTTGGCAGCATTGACGATCGCATCGACGCCAACGGCGGTGATATCGCACTGACGCACCTCGACCCGAGGAGACTGGGATCGCTTCATCGGGGGTCCTTTCTGATCAGACACGGCTCGATCGATTCAGCCGTCGCTCGCTGGAACAGTGAGGTCATGGCCACCCGAGACCATTCGGAATGTCGCTGAGCTTTGGTCGAGTCGATCACCATCGACCTCCTCCATTGTTCGACACCATGCAGTCGTCGATCGATTCGATCAGAACCGTCAACGATGGTGATCGGGGGATCCAGGTGACGCCTCGACCACCGTGAAGGTGATCGACGAACTGACACCCCATGGGCCGATGCTCGAGGCTGAACCAACGGATCCGCTCATCATCGATGGGTCCGTCAGACGCGCGCAGGAACGACGCTGACGACCCGCCGCCACCCGAGCTCGAGTTCGCATCCTGAGGCCGCTGTTCATGAGACCCGGTAGCTGCGATGGACACCATGATCGCAACATGACTGGTCTCACCTGTAGCACCGGAGGTAGGCAGGGTGATGACCATGAGCCACCCGTCATCCCCCCGTCCCATCTCGCTGAGTCGCACGTCGTCGACCCTGGATGGACATCCACCGGAGTCGAGCCACCACTGACGGACCCGTTCGGGTCCCGCTCCTGGCCTCAGTTGCGTCACGAACCGGGCCACCCCCGGTCGATCGAGAATTTGAGGCCAGGCCACTCGACCAACATGGAGATTGCCAGGAACGGGATCAGGTTCGACCCAGGGAGCCACCGCGAGCAGGTCCTCGATGGCCTCCACGTCGTCCCGAATCCAACTGGAGGGCTCGAGCATTCCGAGAGCGAGGCGCGTCGTAGCCACGGTGCTGGCGGCGAGTGAGCACAAGCCGGCATCGTGGTGATCGGAATCCTCGTCGAGAACTCCCGAATCGCGCAGTAGCGAGAGCAGCGCCATCCTGGCCCCCAAGGCCGGCAACTCACTGCCCACACCACCGACCTCGTAGCGGTCGATGACGTGGACGTACTCGTCGAAGGCATCACCGGACCGTCCCAACGCCACCAGACAGTCCGCACGCGCCGACCGTGCGGCAATGACCGCGTTGTCCGTGTCGCCGAGGAGTCGCGCTCGACAATCGATCACGACATTCCACGTCGCCAGAGCGTCGTCGAAACGACCGTGACGCTCCAGGGTCTCGGCGAGCACGGCAAATGCCGTCGCAGTCGCTGGATGGTCGACACCGTGACGGTTGATCAACTCGAGCGACTCGTCGGCCACACCCTCGACCATGTCGTCACCGCCCATCGAGGACTTGGCCAGTGATACGGCGAGGTTGAACCGAGCGGCACGAGTATCTTCATGATCGCGACCGAGGACATCTGTGCGATCTGCGACGAG
>CAZVCZ010000156.1:0-1789 GCA_964626275.1 uncultured Bifidobacteriaceae bacterium
CGCCGAACTGTCAGCCCCGGCCGAGATCCTCGAACTGACTCGCGAGTCGAAGTCGATCGAGGATGGTCCTGCGGAAATCGACTAGTCGTCGTCCTGTTGCTTCTTCGCCTCGTGCTTGTCGACAGCACCGCCCGCAGCCTCGCCGAGGGCTGAGGCACCTTTTCCGGTCGCTTCGACGATCTTGCCCGCTGCGGTCAGGCCAGCAGCGGCCGCTTGACCGAGATCGGCGAGGATGCCCCGATCCTTATGCTTGGCGGCTGCATGATCCGCATCGTCAGTGTCGCGCTTCTGTGCCATCTGGCAGCTCCCTCGCGTTCAGCTTCTATCCGGGTAGACGCCGTTCAGGCTCACCTGGTAGTTGGTAGTCGTGTCTCCTGTGGGTTCCGTGTCGTTGCTTGCCGTTGGTGCGGTTAGTTTGGGGAGTCCGAAGTTGCCCTGCGATGAGGAAGCATTGCCACCATACAGCGTTCCGAACAGTGAATAGAGGGCTTCATTCTGGTCGATGGGGAGCAGCTCGCCGTTGGCCTGGGCCCAGCCCGCCATGGTGAAGTTGAATCCCACAAGTGCGATGGAGCCCATGTACGAATCGGAACTAGCCACGGTTTCCTCCTCGGTAGGCGCGGTTGATGATGGCTTCATAGGTCGGAGTTCCGTTCGACCTGACGACGGGCACGACGAACAGATCGAAGCGCTCGCCGTTGATGCGCACCGGATGCGTCCCCTGGGGGATGTCGACCCCACGTGGGCCGGAGAGCAGCACCCGGAAGGCGTTGTTCCACAGCCTCGATCCTTCGCGAGCGTCTGCCGAAACACCGAGGGGCTCGATCTCATCGATGGTGAGATCGACTCTCTCGCCGTTCAGGATGAGGATGAGTCGATTCTTGCGAGCGTTCTCGAACAACTCGCGGTTGTAGTGCTCGTGCGGGCGGCGTTGCTTGCCCGGATCAGGGTGCCCCGCGGACGAGGGGGCGGCGGCTGCGGGTGAGGCCATCGCGAGTCCGAGGGTTCCCGCGGCGATTGGTGCCGCTGCGGCCCCGGCGATGAACGCCCGGCGAGAGGGGTCGGTCGTCATGCGGAACGACGCTACCAAGCCGAGTGGCCCGATTCCTGCCAAACTGCGTGGATGCTCCCCACCATCGCCCGTCTCGCGTTGGGTGCGGTGCTGCTCATCGCAGGCATCGGCCACTTCGCCTCAGCGGAGGAGTTCCTGGCCCAGGTGCCGCCGTGGATGCCAGCCCCCGAAGCCGTGGTCGCGATCTCGGGAGTGATCGAACTCGTCCTCGGCTTGGCGCTCATCGCGTCACCAGCGAGATGGCGACCTCTGGTGGGATGGATCGTGGCCGCCTTCTTCGTGGCGGTCCTCCCCGGAAATATCTGGCAGTTCATCGAAGGTCGGGCCGCTTTCGGGCTCGACTCCGATGCCGCGCGATTCATTCGCCTGCTATTCCAGCCGGTCCTGGTGGTGTGGGCGCTATGGGCAACGGGGGCGTGGTCGGCCTGGCGCTCACGCCTTCGCCCAACGAGGGAGGCCGCTACGTGAGCGTGCATTACCGGGCGTGCAATTTGTGCGAGGCGTCCTGCGGACTGCAGGTCACGGTGGAGGAGAACCGGATCATCGACATCCGCGGCGATGCCGATGATCCGATGAGCCGGGGGTATGTCTGCCCCAAAGGTGTCGCGCTCGCCGATCTGCATGCCGACCCTGATCGATTGCGGCATCCCCTGCGCAAGCGGGAGGACGGCGGCTGGGAGCCAATCAGTTGGGATGCCGCCTTCGACCTCGTTGCCC
>CAZVCZ010000157.1:0-1769 GCA_964626275.1 uncultured Bifidobacteriaceae bacterium
CGGGAAGCTTCGGTTCGATGAAGCGGCCGGCAAACGACACGAAGTCGCCGCCGTCTCCGATCACGACGGCATCCTCGGACAGGCGGGGAATCAACGCGCCGTAGATCCGGGCGGGATGAATCGGATCGGCATCGCTGGCGAGCAGCGGTGCGTCGGCAGCGATGGCGCCGAGGGCGGCTTCGCGCAACATCCGCGCCCATTCCGTCGGCGCCGGCTGATCGCCGAGTTCATCCGCAATGCGCGCGAAGACCATGGACAGATCGCCATAGGCGCTCGCGGCGAGGTCGAGGTGGCCGGCGACCTGGCCTGGCGAATCGACGAGATGGACGACGGGAGTCGGTGACTCCGGCGAGCCGAAGACGCCGTAGCCGAGGCGGAAGTCCAGGGGAGTGCCGGCCACGATGACGAGGTCCGCCCCGGCGAAGGCCTTGCCGCGAGCCCGCGTCACGAGCAGCGGATGATCGGGGGGCAGAACGCCGCGTGCCATGCCATTCGCGATGACCGGCAACCCGAAACGCTCGACGAATTCGCGCGCGCTCACCTCGGCTCCGTCAGCCCACACGTCGCTGCCGAGGATGACGACTGGCCGCTCGGCTCTCCGCAGCGCGGTTGCGACAGAGTCGATGTCACCGGCTCGGGGGGTTCGATCCGTGTCTTTGGTCGCGGCGACTTCATGGGCGTCGGCAGGGGTGAAGAGCACATCCATGGGAACGTCGAGAAACACCGGGCCGCGATGAGCGGATCCGGCGAGGGTGAAGGCGGAGTCGACCGAGGCGAAGACATCCGCCGGGTCGTGCACCGTCGTTGCGGATTTGGTCACGGGGGCGACAAGTGGCGGATGGTCGAGTTCCTGCAGCGCCCCCGAACCCCAGCGAGCATCGGGTGCGCGTCCACCGATGACGACGAGGGGTGAGCCGTTGACCCAGGCCCCGGTGATCGCGGACACCGCATTGGTGACACCGGGACCTGCGGTGACGACAGCGAGACCGGGGGTTCGTGTCAGCTTGCCGATGGCCTCGGCGGCGAAGACCGCGGTCTGCTCGTGTCGCACATCGACGAGCCGCAGTGGTCCGTGAGTGCCTGCGTCCACGGACTCCTTACCGCCGACGGCCGCGTCGTACAGCGGGAAGACATGGGCGCCGGACAGGGTGAACATCGCCCGTGCGCCATGGGCGACCGCTGCGTTGACGGCCTGCTGTCCACCGTGCTCGGGAGTGTTCGACATCGCGATCGGCCTAGATGAACAGCGTGATGACGCTGACGAGGAGTGCGGCGACCAGGATGCCGGCGATGACGGCGACGAAGGTGCGATTGTTCATAACGGGCAGCGTAGCCTGCATGTCTGTGGGCAGTCTTGAACGTGTCGCGGAGGAGCGCACCGACCTGTCGTCGGAGAATCTTGCGCGCCTGCAGGCACTGGTCGACTCCTGGGAGATCCTCGCGGATCTCAGCCAGGCCGATCTTGTGTTGTGGCTGCCGACATGGAATGCCGCGGGATACGTTGCCGCGGCGATGGTGCGCCCGACCACGGCACCCACCACGGTCCCCGATGAGATCGTGGGGACGTTCCTGCCCCGAGGCCGGCTGCCGGAGGTCGATCGGGCCAGGGTGTCCGGCCTCGTCGGGGAAATCCATTCCCCGGAGGCGATCGCTGTTCCTGGAACTGATGGTCGTGTCATTGCGGTGATCGCTCGCCAGGCGCGATCCCATGCGGCCGGGCTGCTCCAGGAGGTATACGAGCAGGTTGCGGGTGTGCTGTTCGGGATGCT